>DATIEE010000007.1 GCA_035455925.1 Candidatus Babeliales bacterium | reverse complement strand
ATGAAGGAAACATTTCTTTGCATAAATTAGATGATACATTATCAAAATTTAACACTATTTCTTTGCCTAAATTGCGTTGTTATTTTTGTCAATATAGTCCCGACGGGTCTTATATTGTAGCTGGTGGGGACAAAAAACTTTTTATTATAGATACTGATGCATATTCATACAAATGCTTAGAAAATAAAGACGATGAAATTTATTGTAATATAGCATTTCATCCAAATAATTTAATTTTAGCAATATTATCTGAGAAGACTGTATCGTTGTCACGATTATGTGTTTACAAACAACAGATTGTACATTATTGGGATATTAAAACACAAAAATTTATTATTGCTAACATGCCAGTGTTAAAATCTAGTTGTGGTCGTGATTTATCTTTTTCTCCTGACGGGTTAGAAATGGTCATTGTATTAGAAGGTAAATGTGTGCGTGCACCAGTTCCTTCTGCGGTAAATGAAAAAATATGTCAATATCTTTTATTTATACTGCATCAATTAATAGAAGATGCAAAATTGCCAGAAGATGTTATGTTATATTGCGGTAATATTTTATTAAAGACGTTTGCATTGTAACTTCACTAAAAACAAACTGTTTAAAACATTAATGATAGAAGAAGCAAGATTACCAGAAGACATTATGTCATATTGTGGTAATATTTTCTTTATCATCTTAATGAGAATAGTAAATTTTGAACACAAAAACAGTAAGAAAAAATATGAAATATAATCAACTTCTTTTCGTTATAATTTGTTTTTCAATAACAACCCTATCTGATGCAATGAACAGTGAGAATAATTCTTTAGATAAATTTCTTGAAATAACTGCAGTGGAAGACCCATTGTGTGCGAAATATATCACAAATGAAACCATTGTTATTACTAGTGAGGGTTTGAATGAGTATGGATGTACTTTTATAGATTTGAAAAAAGAAAAGATACAACATATAAGTAATTTTTGTGATAATTCTAGATATACAGTGATTCCATGTTTACAAATTCATAATAAAAAAATAATTAATTCGCTCGGTAAAAGACTAACTATATATAATGCAGAGACAGGCTTGCAAGAGCGGTCTATACCAGTAAAGCAATTGATTCAATCTTTTGCTTGTGATTTATCTAGTAATATTTTTCTCTGTTATGGTCTCTGTTATGATGGAGGAGCTGACGTAATAACAAAGTACAATTATATAACAAATGATACGGTAGACATTTCTATTTTGGGTAGTTGTTGCTATATTATATCGAAACATCCAAAGGAAGAAATTATGTGTATCGCAGATCATGAAGGAAACATTTCTTTGCATAAATTAGATGATACATTATCAAAATTTAACACTATTCCTTTGCCTAAATTGCGTTGTAATTTTTGTCAATATAGTCCCGACGGGTCTTATATTGTAGTTGGTGGGGGCAAAAAACTTTTTATTATAGATCAAAATATAAATACTAACGCATACCCATGCTTAGAAGCTGAAGGAAATGAACGCTATTGTAATATAGCATTTCATCCAAATAATTTAGTTTTAGCAACATTATCTCGCTATGAACCACTATTATTGCATGTTAGAACAAAACAGGTTGTAAATTTTTGGGATATTAAAACACAAAGATTTATTGATAGTATGCCAGCGTTAGATTTTGATCGTGGTTATGATTTATCTTTTTCTCCTGATGGGTTAGAAATAATCATTGTATTAGAAGGTAAATGTGTGCGTGCACCAGTTCCTTTTGCGGTAGAGGCAAAGATATATAATGAAAAAAAATGTCAATATCTTTTATTTATACTGCATCAATTGATAAAAGAAGCAAATTTACCAGAAGATATTATGTCATATTGTGGTAATATTTTATGGAAAACGTTTGCATTGTAACTTCACTAAAACAGACTGTTTAGACACGAATAAGACTTACTTGATTCAAGTAAGTCTTATTCGTTTATGTATCAATATTATTTAACGATTTTTTCACATCGCCTGCATAAATCATCAGAATCTGTGGTGATATCCCATTGCCAACAGCGAGGACATTTAACACCGTGAGCATGCTCAACAGATGCATAAAGTCCTTTTAATTCTGTCTCCTGTACATTATTATTATCAGACTGTATAACACATTGTGAAACTATTAAAATTTCTTTTAAAAAACTTTCAGTACTTTCGCCTCGTTTATTCATGTCCATAAAAAAATTATTTATTGTATCAAAAAAATCAGCAGTAGAATCAATATATAAGGTTATTCTGGCTTCTAATGAATGTTTTACTATTTGTTTTTCACGTTGCAATTCAATTGCCTTCAAGATTGCGGAACGAATATCTTTAAGTATTTCCCAACTGTTTTCCTGATTTTGTTGAGATGTAATTTTATTGTGCAAAACAGGAAATGATTGTAAGTGAATTGAATCAGTTTTATTTTTTTGATATTCATCAGAAATTTGCTCTGCTGTGAAAGATAAAATTGGCGCCATGAGTTTAGTTAATGCATCAAGTATGTAATAGCAAACTGTTTGAGCAGATCTTCTTTGAAAACCATCTTTTTTTTCAACATATAATCTATCTTTAATAATATCTAAGTAAAAAGCACTTAAATTAACGGTACAATAATTGCCAAGTAAATGAAATACTCGTGTAAAATTATAATCAACATATGCATGCATAACTTCTTCGTGTAATATAGATAATTCTTGTAGTGCATACCGATCAATTGAATTCATTTTTTCTACAGAAATCGCATCAGAGGTAATAGTAAAATCATTAATATTGGAAAGTAAGAAACGACATGTGTTTCTAATCCTTCTTAATACTTCTTGAATATTTTGCAGTAATTTTTTAGATACAATCGCATCACCCGTAATATCAACACTTGCTACCCATAAACGCAGTCCATCAGTACCTAATTGATCAATAACTTCTTGCGGTGATACAACATTTCCCAAGGATTTAGACATTTTACGTCCCTGTTCATCCACAGTAAAGCCATGAGTAATAATAGTCTTCATACTTGGCGTTTGTTCAATTGCCATACTCGTTAATAAAGAACTTTGAAACCATCCACGATGCTGATCTTTACCTTCAATATATATATCTGCAGGATATTGCAATGCAGAATTTTTTTGTAGAACTGCATAATGGCTTATTCCTGAATCAAACCATACATCAAGAATATCAGTTTCTTTTCTTAAACAATGTGCGCATTGTGGGCAGATTAATGAAGTAGGGATTATCTTTTCTAATACAATAGTATCCCAGTACTCAATACCTTTTTTTGCTATATTATTAGCTATATCATCAATAAAGTCTTTATTAATATAGGTATAATCGCAATTATCACAAATAAGCGCGGTAATTGGTACTCCCCATGTACGTTGGCGAGAAATACACCATTCTAACCTTCCATCAATTGTACTTGCAAAACGATTATGAGAAACTGCAGGAAGCATGGTAATACGTTCAATAGCCTCACATGCTTTTTCTTTAAGATTATTGCGAGATAGATCACAAAACCATTGTTTTGTTGCGCGAAATATTAGTCCATTACGACAACGCCAACAATGAGGATATGAATGCTTAATACTTGATTTTACTAATAATTTTTGATTATCCAGTAATTTTTGAATAATCCAACCCTGTGCATGCGCAATAGACATTTCTATTAATTCTATTGCATTAATACTATTTGTGTAATGACCATCAGGACTAATTGGTGAATAAATTTCTAAGTTGTTTTTGATTCCAATTTCATAATCAATAGGACCAACCCCTGGAGCAATGTGTACACAGGCGGTTCCGTCATCAGTCATAACAGAATCATCAACAAGAATTGGTGTATAAAGGTTGTTAATAAAAGGGTGTTTAACCTGTGCATCGACTGCAATTAATTCCTCTGAATTACATTCGGCAATACTATTATTTGAAATATTTAATAGTTGTGCAATTTCATCTAATCGTGATTTACCAACAATAATAAAGTTATTTTCTGTTTCTAGTACTACATAATCAGTGTTTGGTTTTAATGCGACTGCACGATTAAGGGGTAACGTCCATGGTGTTGTTGTCCAAACGAGTAAGCTTATTGGCTTATTACTTAATTGAGGGAATAATGCTTGACTAACATTTTCTTGCAATTCAAAAAGAACATATAGAGAAGGATCTTTACGATCCTGATATTCAATTTCTGCTGATGCAAGTACTGTTTGACATGAAATACACCAAGGAACTGTTTTATTTTTTCGTTCTATGTAACCTTTTTCTACCAATATTCCAAATGCATTAAGCGTATATGCTTCATATTTAAAATTCATCGTTAGGTAAGGATTTTCCCAATCCATAAGAACGCCAAGTTGTTTAAATTCATATTTTTGAATAGCAATCCATTTATTAGCATATGCGCGACATTCTTTTTTTAAATCAGCGCCTTTTACTTGAGGATTTTCTTTGTTTACTGCATATTCAATTGGTAATCCATGGCAATCCCATCCAGGTGTAACGGGAACATGCTTTCCCATCATACGTTGTGATTTACAGACAATATCTTTTAATATTTTATTATACGCATGGCCAATATGAATATGCCCATTTGCATAAGGAGGTCCATCATGCAAAATAAACTTTTCCTCTCCTTTATTATGTTCAAATGAGCGATTATTAAGGTTTTCATTTTCCCACCGTTTAAGCATTGTTGCATCAGTTTTTTTATAATTTGAACGAATGGGGAAATCAGTGTGAGGAAGATTAAGTGTATCTTTAAAACTTTTTTTTTGATTTATTTCTTCAGCCATTATTATAGTCCTTTATAAAAATTATTTATAAAGACAGTATATAATTTTTTCATAAAACAAACAAAAATGAAGCACCTAATATATTTTATATAATAAATTGCCAAGTTTTATTCGTATTTTACCTATAAAGTAAGAGAGATTATAAATATCGTTATAGTAAAAAACACTTTTCAATTTAAATTGAAAAGTGTTTTTTACTATAAATCATTTGAGATATTTTTTTATGGTCTATCTATAGGTGGTACTGGTGGACGTGGTTTGCCACGGAAAATATAAGTTATACATGATATAATTAATGAAATAACAAATATGAAGAAAAGTATCTTTGCAATATCTAATGACATTCCTTCTATACCAGCAAAGCCTAGAACTCCAGCAATAATTGAAAGAATTAAAAAAGTTATAATCCACCGTATCATAAATATCCTTTTTATAAAAAAATTATATTATTTTAAATCATACAAAGCTGAAAAGAAACTTGTATATAGTTTTGTATGATTTAAATTTTTTTGTGAAAACCTATAAGAGATTTGTATTTTTACTATAAAAAATTTCCTATTAAATTATGCGACATTTATAAAAGACATGCTAAGATTTTTTGTTGACTTTGTTGTCTTATTTTAACTATTTTTAATAAAAGAATTTAACTAAAAGACATGGATATTACAATGAAGAAATTATTTAAAAAAATACCATTATTGGTCAAGATATATTACATTATTGTTACGATAAGTTTTTCGTCTTACTTTTCAAATATATTAGGAGAAAAATTAAATGACATACCAAAAATCACATTTGACCAATCATTACTTGAATATGATGGAGGTTTTACAGAGCAATCATTGCCTAAATTTTTAGCGCAAGCTTATCATGAGAAAAAACTTAATGATGAAAACTTTCGTAACGAAACATGCCTAAAAGCAAAAAAAATGAATGCCCAAGGTAGTTTTAATACATTACAGCTTTTTTTGGTAACAGCAACATGTCGTTCTGGTCCAGCTTCTATGTACATTGTTAAAGAGGCTAAAAATGGATTAGCTGAAGCTACTAGTCTTAAAGCTATAGAAAAATATCCTGGTATGAAAGAGCTGCTTGCTCCAAAAATACCACCAAAAGGTCTTCCTAGCATTGCGTTACCATTAGCTTATTTTTCATATTCAGGCGCGAATGGATATGGTGTTCATTATATAGCTGCGATGCCTGCAGCAAAAGGTAAAGTATTATGCGAATTGGTGAATGAATTTCGTAATAACCAATCAAAACAAAATGCTGAAAGAATTAAACGTGCATATAAAATACTTGGCACAGAAATGGCTAATTTTCACAAACGCTTTATGAAACCAATACAAAATGCAAAAATTGGTAAAACAATTCCTCATGGTGATTTTCATTGTTTTAATGTTTTTTATGATGAGATTGGTGGTCATTTTACTTTCATTGATAATGAAAGCATGGCTGCTTCATTAAAAAATTTAATAACTCCCGATGATGATATATTAAAATTGTTTTTAGGTCTTTTTTCTGCAAGTGAACCTGCTGAACGAAAGGATATAATAAAAGGTGTTGATTTAAAGGTATGGCATGATCTTGCATTTAAAAATTTTATAGAAGGCTATCTTGATGCATATAAATCCACAGAACAACAGCAAGTTTTGTCGGATCTAAAAAATATGTTTAATTCAAACGCTTCTTTTCCGTGGTTAAAAATTAATAGTTCGGAATTACAAGAACTCAGATTATCCTATATTAATCCTGTATTTGATGAAATTCAAAAACAGCGCTTTGTATAAAAAAGAAGCTTGTATCCTGTATTCATCATTACAAATATTATTCTTATATCAAAAAATTATTTATAGGCCGTTTTTTATTATTTCTATGTCAACAAACTTAAATTTTTTAACATAGAAATAATAAAACACTCACTCTTATTATTTTTTGTATATAAACAATGCGACCTAATCAATGACTTGACTATGTCAAACAAAAACGGTTCAAATTTGCAAGATTTTTAACCATTCCTTATGAATGTATTGTGTTTGGAAACGTATAAAACAACACGATATTTTAATCAATACATACTTATTTTTATTAAATATATAAAATTAGAAATTTTTTATATATTTAATAAAAATAAAAAATAATTTTCGTAAAAAACAAGGCGCAACGCAAACAAAATTATTTTATTATATATAATTTATGATAAACTTCTGTAATAACTAAAAATTATTAAAATACGCATCTAAATGAAACACTTATGATTCAAAGCGGTAAAAAATATATATTATTTTTTTTTATTAGCACAATATCTTTGGTATCAATTATATTAAGCATGGAACAACTTAACACTGAATATAATTATAACCTTTATAACAACCATATTATTCGTTATACACATCAAATCAATATTCATCTTTTAGACGCATATCTATCAAACAACAACCACGAATCTCAAGAAAAAATTATTCAAAGTAAAATCTATATAGATAGATTAAAGTGTGAAATCACAAATCTATATAAATTTAAACAAAGTAAAATAAAAGGTCTGTTTGAAACGCTTACATATTATGGAAATGAAACAACAAATAATTTTATTAATAGCACAATAATTCCCCAACTATCGCAAGATGAAAACGCTAACACCGTAACTAATATTATTAACGAAATTTTACTTTTTTTTACTAATCTTAACTGTCAACTAGAAATGATCAATAAACACATTGATCAAAACATTTTTAAATCTAACTTATATGATATTTTAATTACCTATAACATGTTTTTATCAATATTTAAACTTGAATTACCAATTAATAAACCCTCTCCTAGTACATCCATAAACAACAATGAAACAGTGACATCGCGAATGTCTTCTTGCATAGAACCAATAATAATATCATTTCTTTCCGCTATAAATGATTACATCCCAAAAAATGATATCACAAAAAATAATTCTCTTGAGTCACTAAAAAAAAAGATACAAGTACTTTTTGATCAAAAAAAAATACTACAGGAAAAAGTTAAAAATAAACCATCCTCTTCATCAAAAAAAATTATTTCTACAATTTCCACCGTAACGAAAACAATTACATCAATGCCTTTTTCGGAAAGATTGTGTGGTTGGGCTGCAAACAACAATAATCGAATCATTCAAGAACTTATTAGTTATGCATATGGAGAAAAAAAATATAATGAAATAAAAACAACTATTTTTCCAATAATAAAAGCACTACATGATAGACAACTAATCCGATTTCTTGCTTCAAATATACATAACTTTTTAGAAAACCCAATTATCAAAAATATTTTAGATGTAATTATTGAAAATCAAGATGAACAAAACCTTATTACATATTCTAATAATCTTCAAACATACTACTTTATAGAACTATTAGAATCCTTGTACACATCTCACACCGGATCATTTAAGACGCTACAACAATATAATCGACAATATCAAACTGTTATCGATAGCTTGCAAAAAAATACTACAATAATACATCAAGAAAAACCTAAAGCTGATGCAGATTTTATTGATATTTACTTTTTATTAATTGAAAAAAATGATTTAGTCAAAAAACAAAAAGAGTTAACATCACAACTACGCGTTATAGAAAGCAACAAAAACAGCATATGCAAAGATATAATTCTTCACCAAAAAGAACAAAAATCAAATAACGTTATCCTAAAATCATGTTTAGATATTACCAAAGAATTTTTTGTTTCGCTATCTCCTTGGTATAACATACAAAATATATCTACTATAGAGAACTTTCATCAAGCATCATCAAATATTGATATTAATAATAAAGAATTAAGCGAACAAATTAATTATATTAATGTAGAAATAAGCAATTACAAAAATAATATAAAAGAATGCTTAAAAAGCATGACCCAAGCTCATCTAGACTTAGAAACAAAATATAAAAAAAAATATAAAAAATATCAAAAAACACAAACATATCTACCACAAACCTGGCCTGAAGTTATAAAAAATATTAACACTTTATACGTAAACATACAGAACCTTAAAAAGGAAAATGACACTATTAGTTGGTTTTATATCTGGAGAAAAATTATTAATACTAGAGAAATAAACGAAGAAACAAACCTATTACAAACCTATATTACTACTTATAATACAATAAAAATAAAAACACACACTAAAATGCAAAAATACCAGCTCATCAGAACTGATTTCTTAAATAATTTCAAATTAACCTATGAAGAATCACATAAAATATTTAATCTACCAACAACCAATGATAGTCTAAATTATCCTTATATTTTTAATCCTTTAGAACGGGAAATTCTTCAACAAGCATCCTAATTTACCGATTCTTTTATTCCTTATTGCGCTGGTCTGGTGTCATAAAATGTGATATTCCAGACGCCTTTTCTAACATTGACCTAATTAACGGTAACTGATCACTTGTAAGCTGCCCTTTTGATTCTTTTAAATAATCAAAAACAGTTTTACCATTACCATCAATGACATTAATGTCTGCGTTATATGCCAATAAAGCTTTAACTTTTTTAACATCATGAGCACGAACAGCATTAATCAACGGATAGCTAACAATTTTTCCCGCTACCTCAGGTATATTTTTTTCTGAAAATTTCCATACTTCAATATCTGAAGACATATTTGGATCTGCTCCATTTTCTAATAATGCGAGCATCGAGTCATTATCAGCAAAACCCAATGGAGTTTTTCTTACATCGACATCGAGATAATGTCTATAACAATACATATTCAGATCTACTCCATATTTTGCCAAAAGACGAACAGCACTTGCATAGTCATTAAGTGCTGCGTAATGAATTGCTGCTACTTGCTCGTTACCAGACATTCCAGAAGTAAAATTAATAGTTACCATTTTATTTACATCTGCTCCAGATTCTATTAATAATTCAACAAGCGAACCATAATGGAATTGGGCACCTCTTGATACATGCGCTTTTGGCATGACCGCAGCAATAAGCGGAGTTATTCCTGTTTTAGTCGAAGTAGAATTGACGTCGCCCCCTATGCTTACTAACTCTTTCACTAACTTCAAACTATCAATATCATATCTTGAAGCGAGAGTTACATTAACAATACTATCGATAAGAAAATTTTTCTTTCCAGCATCATCAGTAACTAATTGATAAAACTGTTCTATAGTATCATCGTTGATAATTTTTTCATTTCTTCCATATTCTATTAATATTTCTGCTAAAAAAACTTGTTTTGATGATTCATCAGGGAGATGAGAATAAATTTCACTTACAATATTTATATTAAAATCTTTTGAAATGTAATCTACAAGATCCTTAAGATCACCTACAATTATTTTTTTAAATTTTTCATGCGTATACCATACTTTAGACTCAAAAATATCCTTAAAGGATATTTTCTTGTTAGAATCCGATAATTGATTATATAAACTATATGCATAATCAACAAGCTCTGTATTATCTGGATAAAGACTTACTATCGATAGTATTGTACGAATCTTATCATAATCATTTTTTTGCTCTACGCTATACATTTTAGACGCCAACATTGTGCCAGAATATTTACGAATAAAATTAGATACTTTTATTGGTTGAACGCTAAATAACGCTTGCGCTTCACTGCTTAAATTATATTTTTTTGATAATAAATCTAAATCGAGTAGTGATTGATGCTCTAAGCTTCTGTGATCTCTATCTGGACAGTCTAACCATCCATGCATTGGCTTAAAACATAAATTCATATTTTTTTCTTTTTTTGTTTGATTATTTTTTATTGTTACGGTAATAATTTTATTTGTATTATTTGTATTATCTGGTGAAGATTGAAATGTAATGATCCTACGATCATCGGAAAGCATTGTTCCAAGATCATACAAATTTTGTGCATCAATCCCAAAAAAGTAGTTAAATAAAGTAATCAGGTTGTTTTCCGTTGATTCGGCTTTTAATTCATAGTTCTTATCATCTCTATAGATCACACCCGTAATATTTGATACCAAATCCATAAATGCCTGGCCGACATCTGGAGTATTCGCCAAATTATCTATGCTGTAAGTTTCATAAAACTTTTTGAACATATCATTAATATGTAATGATGCTGGCAACAAGGATAACTTAAATGATCCCGAATTCTGATCATACAACAAATTATTACATAAATCTTGCAATGCTGCCTCGATACAATTAGGACGTGTTGATTGACCTTGATAACCATAACGCCTTCGAATTATCTTGGTAGAATATTCAGAACCATTCTTTAACTCTTCAAGCGTAGTAATTAATGCATCTTCAAAATTATCATATAATGCATAATTAACCTTTGCTTCTTCATCCTGAAAGCTTTTTATTTTTTCTTTAAAATCAATAATAGGTTTTTTTGATGATTGAAGCATTGTTTGTAATTTTTCAAGAAAAGTTATATTTTTAGGTTCTTTAGATTGCTTTTTTATATGCGACTTTTTGCTATTTTTAAATATCTCCATATATCTACCAAGACCTTGTAGATAGTGTATCATATCATGATCATTGCTCGGATCTGCTTTTGCATATAAAAAACAAGCACAATAGAACGAGCACTTTCTTTATCATGCTCATATTCTTTAACAATCAAATTAAGTACCTTATTTATTTTATTATCAGATAACTTACTACCATCAGTCAGTATTTTATGAGCAATGCGCCATTCATTAAAAATATATTTTCTTACATCCTCATCATTCAATTTACCACTTTCTAACGCTCCTAAGATTAAACCAATTATCTCTGGCGTTAATGAATAAGCAGCTTTCGATTTATTTTCTGTTGGTTTAAATTGCGGCCCCTGTTTGTGAAAAAGTTCTTGTACCAACTGTATTGCTGAAGTTTCCGATTCCATAGAATACATTTTTTCTAAAACTTTTGATTCATACTTTGCTGCGCCATATAACGGTGAAACTGATCTTGCTTTTTCAGAAAAAGGTTCATATAATCCATATAATTTTTCAGGCGTATAAATTGTGCGCTTCTGTTGACCACTAGAAGTTCCTGCCGGCATTTGTTTTATTGATGAAATAACTGGTCGCTGAACTTTTTGAAACGATCGCGATAACATGCCATATGTCACAAAATAATTTGTTACAAATAATAATAATAATATAGTCTTAGAAAAGAACAAATATATATGCATAATTTATTCTCTTGTATTTTCTATTTCTTTTTTCCTTTTCCTTGACCCTAATCTCCATTTTTCTATAAAATCGTCTAACGTAGATATTTTTCTTTTTTCTAACATATACTTGATATAATCATCTGGATTTCGGTGCTCATCTAATATTTTTTGTATAGGTTCTCCAGATATGAAAATATTCTCTAAATCCATCCCGGGCGTGTTCATAAACTTTACAAATTCATTTGCCAATTTCTTTTTAAGCGTTAAATATTTTTGCTCTAACAAACCAAATTTGTTTTGCATTATAGATAATTCTTCACGCCATTTTTGATAAGCCCAATAATTGTTTGCCCATGGAAGGCGATCCCAAAGTCGAAACTTTTTACCTGCTTCCTTCTTTATTTCAATTTCTTGTTGTAAACTCAGCCTTGGCATCTTAATTAACGGTTCTTGTCCTGGTAAATGATGATACCGTGTTGGTCTAATTAAATCGGCCCTACTTAAATTTGGTTTTTTTTTAACCACAGCAATCATTCCAGAAAGTGATAGCCAATTACTTATCATAATTAAGCTAGCCAGCACACAAAAAATCTTCTTCATTAGCACCTTTATTTTTTAAAAAATATAAAAGAATAATTAAATTGTTAATTTATTATTTTCAATTATAAAAAAAACAAGAAGTCAAAAACAAGAAATAACAATTTTTATTTAAAAAGGTCCTGAAATGCCTTCTTCTATCTATTTCTTATATTTAAGTATCAAGCAAATCACTCATCTTACGCTCTGGTGACGCCTCTAAACGTTTTATTCGTTCGATGTCACCGAGATATAACTGAGTCGTTGTTGGCGCACTATGTCGCATGGCAAGCTGAACTTCATATAATGATGCTCCTGCTTGCATTGAAAGAACACCAAATGTATGTCGTAAACTATGCGCTGTAATACGCTTACTATCAAATCCTGCCGCACGTAAACGTCGCTTGATAATACGTGACAATGAAAAGATTGTTAATTTTTTTCCATAATTACGATCACTTAATGAAATAAAAATAGGCTCTTTTTCACTTTTAACAACACGTTCTTGTAAATAATCATACAATGACACAAGAGTCTGAGGAGTTAATAATACAAATTCATCCTTACTAGAACGTCCTTTTCCATGAATCCACAGCGACATCTCTCCTCGCTGATCATACATATCTTCTATTAATGCTGATGCAATCTCTTTAAGCCGCAACCCTGTACGCACTAAAATATTAATTAGTGCAAAATCACGTTTTCCCTTTAAGCTAGAGCAATCAATAGAAGCAAATAATTGCTTTAAAGAATCAATAGACAATGATTCCTTTTGATGATTTTTTGCATATTTTTTTATTCCCCTAACGCCACGAGAAACATTGGGATATAATTGCGCATCTTCCGTCCACAAAAAAAATCTACGAATAACAACAATATAGATTGCTTTTGTGTAAGAACTGAGTCCTTTTGTATCAAGCCAAAATTTATATGATAAAATTGTTTCACGCTGAGGTTTTTCTACCTTTTTTTCTCTACACCAACGTACAAATTGCTGCATAGCATTAAAATATGTGATGCGTGAATTAAGAGAAATATCTTGAGCAGTAATAAAGGGATTTATTAGCTCATCCATATTAAAATTGTCTGGTAGAATATTCATATTACTCCTATTGTGTGATATTCTACATAATACTCGACAGTATTATAAAAATATAGTTAATCACATAAAGAGAACATTAATGAATAAGGTAACTTTAAAAAAATTTTTTTGTATAATTTTATTTTTATGTGTGCAATATACTATAATTTATCCCATGAAACGCTCTCTAGATTCAATAGAAAAATCTACTACACGAACAAAAGAAGTCGCACCAAAAAAAAGAAAACTAATGCAACAAATTGCTTCTTTAATATGTAAAAAGTGCAATAAAAGCTTTGCTGACGACAATCGCCTTAAAAACCACATAGCAAAAGAACATCTTCAAAAAAAACCATATGTATGTAATGACTGCGGTAAATGTTTTGCTACAACAAAAAACATTGCGCGACACAAAACCACACACACAAACCCAAAATTATTTATATGTGCCTTCTGCAATAAAACATTTGCTACACAAAATAGCTATATAGAACACAGACGAGATGATCATACCAATGAAGAAACCTATGCGTGCACTCATTCTGGTTGCGATAAATCTTTTACTACAAGTGCTTATCTTAATATTCACATGAGAACTCATACAGGAGAAAGGCCATTTCCATGTCTTTCTTGCAATAAAATTTTTTATAGAAAGAACTATCTTAAAAGTCACATGAAAAGTCATACAAAAAAAGAGTATTTTTCATGTAACTTTTGTAATAAAAATTTTACCACATCTTCAAATCTTACCTTTCATAAGAAAACACACACGAAAGAAGATCCTTATCCATGCATTTATTGTAATGAAAAATTTATTACAAATATATATCTAAGAGAACATATACAGGAAAATCACGAAAAAAAACAAATACCTACATTAAACAATAAAGTTCAAATACAAAACCCTAATATTCAACCTCCACAAAGCGCATCTATTCCAAAAATATTTTTTACATTACCATTAAACCTTATCATTCAACAACTATTAGCATTCCAATCTCAACAGGGTATACCACAATCTATTGCATCAACTCAAAAAAACCCATTTATGGGTCATACATCACCATTAGACCTTATCACTCAACAACTATCACCATGCCAATCTCAGCTGGATATACCACAATCTATTGCCTCAACTCAAAAAAACCCATTTATGGATCATACATTGCCATTAGAACCTTTATTTAAAGAAATAGAACAAAAATGATATTAGAAAAAAACAAACGAATTGGTATATGGGGCTTCGGGGTGATGGGTAAATCAGCAATAGATTATTTATATAGTAAAAATTATCAATTAAGTGTGATGGATAAGCGCAGTTTAACAAAACAGGAAAGAACTATTTTACAAGAAAAGAATATTACTTTATACAATGAACATGATCAAAAGAATTTTTTTTCTTTAAATGATTTCATTATTATTTCTCCAGGAATTAACATAAGCGAAATTTGTTACGCGACACATAAAAATAAGTTAATTCATGAACTTGATTTTTTTTATCAAGCTTTTAAAAAACCAATAATTGCAGTTACGGGAAGTGTAGGAAAAACATCGATAATCCATATTCTTTCAGAACTTTTTAAACAAGCATCAATTCCTATTGTTGTTGGTGGAAATATTGGAATTCCGACCTTTGATATAATAAAGGAGCAAAATAGTGTTGATTATGCACTGCTAGAAGTTTCAAGTTTTCAACTTATGCATTGCGCTCAATTTAGACCAGCATTTTCTATATGGACAAATTTTTACCCTAATCATCTTGATTACCATCCATCAGAGCAAGACTATTTATTGGCAAAACAAAAAATTATTGAATATCAAAATAATAATACTTCATCTCTTGTGCCATGTATGTTACGTGAAAAAATTTACCCTCCTTCACCGCACCATATACGAGGATATTTTACCCTTATTTGTCCTACTATCGAATATTTACAAAACTTACAAAAAAATGAACATGTCTACTATATTACCAATAATACTATCATGCGTTACACCTATGGAATACATACGTCTTTACTATCATTAACTCCTGAATTACTCGGTCTCTCTTTTATTGATAACATACTTCTTATTGTAGCAGCATGTGATATGATGAAGATAAATACTCAAATATTACAGAAAATTACCCATACTGTGCTACTACCTGAACATCGTATTGAAAAAATTTATAGCTTCAACAATATTAATTTTTATAATGATTCAAAGGCTACCACTACTGCATCTACCCTTGCCGCAGTTCAAAAATTAAAAAATTCTCAACTTCATTTGTTTTTAGGCGGATTAAGTAAAGGCGTCGATCGTGAACCATTTATTGCACAACTGAAAAATAACGTAAAACATATCTATTGTTTCGGTAAAGAGTCAAATTTATTACATGCAATGTGTAGTAAATTTGAAATTTCCGCGACACCTTTTACCACACTTAATGAGGCATTTACTTCATGTAGCGCTATGTTACAACCAGGAGATTGTGTATTACTTTCTCCTTCAGGAAGCAGTTATGACTTATATGAAAACTATGAACAACGTGGAAAACATTTTAAAGAGCTCATTGCGCATTATATACAAAAACATTCATCTTGATAAATCTACTTGTATACTACAATAACTTAAAAGTATATTTATATTGGTGTATCAATTCTTTAAAAAAGTCTCATATATGCTTTCAAAAAAGTCGTCATTATCTTCAGATTTAAATGTTTTTCTTACCATTATTGCAACACTAATTCTTATAGGCTGTTTATTTGTTTATTCCTCAAGTTCTGTTTATGCACTTGAAACATTTGGAACATCCTTTTTTTTTGTAAAACGTCAATTACAAGCTTTATGCATTGGAATGTTTGCATTGTACATTGGACTAAATCTACCAATCAATTTTATAAGAAAAATGGCAACTTTTTCATTTATCTGTTCACTGTTCTTGGTTTCCTTAACATTGCTACCATCATTATCTCGTACTATTCATGGCTCCAGTAGATGGATTTCTATCATGGGTTTTTCTTTTCAACCCAGTGAATTACTTAAAATAACATTGCTCTTTTACTTAGCTTACTTTCTAGAAAGAAAAACAATAAAAGGAAAAATTGGATTTATGCACGCTGCTTCTTTTTGCATTCTTATAAGCACCATGTGCATCCTACTTCTTAAGCAACCAGAATTTGGCCTAACAATTACATTGCTATTAACAACTATTATTTTATTTTTTTGCACTCATACTCAAATAAAACATATTGTAATAACTCTTTTTGGATTGGCGTTAGGGGCATTATTGTTAATACTTTTTTGGCCCTATCGCCTTCAACGAATTTTAACATTTTTAAATCCATGGCAAGATCCTAAAGGAGCTGGATTTCAAATAATTCAATCATTCATTGCTATTGGTTCGGGAAGTTGGCTTGGCACAGGAATTGCACATTCACGGCAAAAACTTTTCTATCTACCTATGCAACATACTGATTTTATATTTTCAATTATTGCTGAAGAAACAGGGTTTATTGGCTGTATTTTTTTACTAACGCTTTTTATACTTTTACTCTATTTTGGCATTCGCATTGCACATCAATTTAGGAATATATTTAATACTTTAGTTACACTTGGTTTCATAATTATTATACATTTACAAGCCATTATAAACATGGCAGTTGTTACAGGACTAGCTCCCACTAAGGGAATAGGTATGCCTTTTATTAGTTATGGAAATACATCTTTGGTCTGTTATCTTTTTATGATCGGTGTTATTATGAACATGGTTCATAATAATACAACTTCATCACAATAAGGCAGCTTATACATGGAACATAGAGAACAATCATGTATTATAAATAATATTCCTCTCCATCAGACTTACATTGATCCGCTTAATGATACTATTAGTACAGTTGAACTAATTCGTGTCTCCGGTTCTGATCTTGACGTTGTTAATGCTGCGCGCGTTTCATATGGTAAAACTTCATCAGAAGTAAGCGAACGCGATAAAAAATTGATTAGCTTTTTAATGGAACATAATCATACAAGTCCTTTTGAGCATAATCAATTTTCTTTTCGTATAAAAGCACCTATTTTTGTTGCACGTCAATGGATGCGCCATCGAATGAATTCATATAATGAAATTAGTTATCGTTATGTAAAAGCATCTCTAGAATTTTACATTCCTCCAAAATGGCGCTCACAAGATACTAAAAATAAACAAGCTTCTATTGGTTCTTTTGATAATGCAGAATTTACTCAAAAATTTAAGGAATCAATTGAACATAGCGTTAAGGCATATGAATATTTACTCGAAAATGGTATTGGGAGAGAAATTGCACGTAGCGTGCTACCGTTATGTACATACACAGAATTTATTTTTACCTGTAACCTTCATTCTCTTATGCATTTTTTGAAATTACGCCTTCATGCTGGCGCACAATATGAAATTAGAATGTATGCACAAACATTACTCAAACTCGCTCTCCCTCACTTTCCTATTTCTCTTGGCGAATGGAAACGAATACATTCTGCAGAGTTGGAAATTGAAGAAGATTTATTTACAAAAAACTTTACTTCTGCGATTGAGTAATTTATTGAGTTTTAACTTTTGACATACAAAACTATTATTTTCTTCATCAAATACATAATATACAGGACTTTCTGAAGCTTCTTGTACTAGATATAATTGCTTATTTATCATGTTTTTATATTAGCGATTAAAAACTTACTATATAACCTTTTTTTATGTAAAATGTTTCATATTGAAAAAAAATTATTGTTTTTCTATATAGTCAAATGATAAAATAATATTATATATAAATACATATACCTAAAAAGGAGACGTAATGACAACTAAAGCTGCTACTAAACATACCAAAAGAACCACTGCTACAAAAAAACATACAAAAAATACAGGTACAAAAGAGACAAGCAAAAAGAGTACCACGGAAAGAAAATATAGCCCTTCAAGCCAGAAATCGGTTGCAAAAGAAATGCATAAATTTAAAGAAGGAACCGCAAAATCAGGTAAAGCTGGTACACCGGTTAAATCACGTGAACAAGCTATTGCAATTGGTTTATCAAAAGCACGAGCAAAAGGCGCGAAAGTTCCGAATAAGGCATCTAAAGAATAATTTTCCTTTATTGAGTTTCTGATAATTTTTTTTACAAAACTTATCCGTTATGCGACAGCGATAAAAAAAAATAAAAGGTGAGAAAAACTATTCTTTCTCACCTTTTATTTTTTTTTATTTTTTCCAGTTCATTGCTAATGCAACCAATAAACGAACTCCAACGCCTGTTCCGCCTGAAGAATAATAAGAAATATTAGGAACATCAAATGCTGTTCCGGCAATATCAATATGTGCCCATACACTATCATCAACAAAATATTGTAAAAAATGCGCCGCAGTTGAAGCTCCTGCCATTATCTGCTTGCTACCAATATTACAAATATCAGCAACAGTCGATGTAATTGCTTTCTTATAATCATCGCCCATAGGTAATTGCCATAAGCGATCTCCCGATAAATCACTCGCTGCATATAGTTTTGCAATCAGATCTTCATGTTCACTAAATAAACCACTATATACTGGCCCAAGTGCACGTGAACAAGCACCAGTAAGTGTTGCTAAATCAACTATCGCATCCGGCTTATAATGCTTAACTGCGTATGACAAAGCATCAGCTAAAATCAAGCGCCCTTCTGCATCAGTATTTTTAATTTCTGCAGTTTTACCATTATAAAATGTCACTATATCACCAGGCTTTGTCGCATGTCCGCTTGGTAAATTTTCTGATGTTGGTGCAATAGCAACAATATTTACCTGTGGCTTCAATTGAGCAAGCGCATCAATAGCCGAAATAACCGCTGCTGCACCTGACATATCTTCTTTCATTGTTTCCATAGAATCTGCTGGCTTTAAACTTAGGCCACCAGAATCAAATGTAATACCTTTTCCAACAAAACAAAGTGTCGGCGCATCTTTGACTTCAGCCTTATATTCAAGAATAATTAGCGCACAATCAATTTCTGATCCACGAGAAACAGCAGCTAATCCACCCATACCCATTTCTATAATTTCTTTTTCATGAAATACAGTAAGTAACAAATCATTACGCTTAGCAACTTCAGCAGATTTTTCTACTAAATGCTGAGGAGTTAAGTCTGATGGTGGTGTATCAACCCAATGACGGGCTTGATTTACCGCATTACCAATAATCATTCCATCTGCTATTCCCTGCTGCACCTCGCTATTATTTTGTTCATCAATAACAATAATAACATTGCGCAATACCGATTTCTTAATTTTTTTGTCAGTAATATAATCATCAAAAGAATACTGCGCCATATTAAACGCAATAGTTATTTGTTCAGCAAGATATCTATGAGAAACATTCAATAATGATGCAATATTACAATCAAAAGCAATCGATGTCCCCTTGCAGATACGAACCTCTTTAACAAGCTGCCCAAGAGCACGACGATAACGTTCAACAATATTAATACCTTTTAACTCTTTACTCCCGATGCCCACAATAATACAATGGACAATCCGCCCCTCAGTAGAGTAAGGTATAGATAGAACTTCTTGCAAATTGCCGGTAAACTGGCAGTGTTTTATAACAGCCGCTAAATTAGAACAATGATTTTTTGCTAGATTAACTAACTGCGAAACATCAAAATCTTTCTCAACAATATAAGCATAACAATCAACTTTTTGTGATAATAAATTTTGTGTTGAAGACGAAATATTCAACATATGTTTTTTCCTTCATGAAGTGATAAATATTGCAAACAATACTATCAAAAAAAAAGGTAAAAACATAGACTTATTCCATAGAGCGCTCAGCAGGATCATAACCCGAAACAACCATATCACGTGGATAAAAATATGATTTCCATGCTTCACCTTCTTGCGCCAATCGTTGATTTTCTATATTTTTTTTCTGTTTAATATAATTTTCAATTTCTACGCCATAATGTTGATTTATAAAAGACTGCAAGACATCACGCGTAACAAAATTTGTCAATGATACCACCGCTCCTTCATTATCAAGAAGAGGCTTACCATTGTTAAAAAACATAAAAGTTGGCATCACATTTATCCCGTATGACAACGCAATACGATTTAGCTCTTTACGCGCAGTGTTCACTTTAAGAAAAACAATATCTGCATCATTATATGGTTGATATGTACTAACATCATCATACATGTGAATTAACTTTCTATCCTTATTAACATAAAATAAAACCACTACCATACTCTTTTTAGCGATGCTTTGCTCAAACTCTCTTGATGATCCGATAGTTCTTACTTTTGCATAGAACATCACTGGCATAAATACTATAAACATAGCCAGACATATAATCATTTTTTTATTATATAATTTCATTAAAAACCTTTATATTTATAGATAGTTTTTTTATCCAAACAAATGATCATCATCTTCATCATCTTCCACAACACCTTGTTTTGGCATTGTCGCAATATCACCATTAATAACGTCATAATAAAATTGCCGAACTTGCTCTGTATATTTTTCGGGATTATAAAAATATGAATCATAATGACGGCGACCATTAGTTAACCATAATCTTTTATAACCAGCAGCGCCTTCATAAACAGATTTAACCTGATCAACAGAGACTTTTTGATCGTTTTTACAATGAATAAAAAATAATGGAATAGTAATGTTCTTAACTGATTCTGCTGGATGTAAAGGACAAAAATTTGTATTAATTCCCGTAGCATCCATTTGCGCAACTGTTTTTAAAACAGTTTTAACCAACGCCTGTACATACGGATGAAAAGCATATTTTTGCAATAAATCTCTACCAGGTAAATAAAATTCATAGCCAAAGAATGAACACTTTAGTCCTTCAAGACCAGTTTTTATAACTCTTTCACTTGAATCAAAAGGACAATCAAGTATCATTCCGTCAAATAAATCTGATGCTAAAGCTTGAGCCTCTATAGCTGAAACCGCTCCCATTGAAAATCCATAGGCAAAAAGTGGTATGTTTTGTAATTCAGGATGATTACGTAAAAACCTTGCTGCTGCGATAACATCCAAAGCTTCATCTCGCCCAAACGTACAATATTGACCTTGCCCTGCTTGTCCATGAGCACGAAAATCAAATGTCATTACATTAAACTGACTTTTTTTAAATACCTTTCTTAATATACCAACATCATATTTATCACACATAAATCCATGACATATTAAGATAGTAGCTTGTGCTTCATTATTTCGAGCTAAAACGCCATTACGAGTAATCTTTTTAGTGGAATCATATGCCTCTTGTGAATGCACAATAACACGTTCAACAATCAATCCATTAGCTGTTTTAGTTTTTTCCTCAAGAACAGCTCCATAAATATTATTTTGAGCATTATCACACATAATATTTTCCATATCTTCACAAAAAATTTCTCTACAAAAAAAACATACAAAAACAACCATAAAGAAAAAAGAACTTTTTATTACGTCTTTTTTGGTAAATTTGAGCGAAAACATTACCATCTCCCAATCTAATATAATTTTTTTACTACCCCTAGCATACCAGTTAAAATTTGCAGTTTGCAATGTTTTTATTAAGTTGAAATTAAAAAAATGCAAACTTACAGCAAAAAATAGATGTTTTTAGTAAAAAATCCTTATAAATTAGACTTATTTACCAGGGTATGCTTTCCAAAACTAAAAAAAAATGTTAACTTTTATAGTAATAATAATTACTACTGAAAATACGTTATCTCATAAAAATGAAAGCAATACGTTATGAAACAACTAAAAATACTTCTACTAATGCTATCATGCGCATTATCATATGACATGATTATTCAAGCAAATACAGATCAACAAAAAACCAGTTCATTAAGTGCCTCTGAACAAGAACAAATCGCCCAAATTACTGAATTAACTGAAATTATTTTAAGTAAATCTTTCAATGCCTTACAAAAAATTGAAAATAAATTGACAGAACTTGCTATCATAGTTGCTAAAGGAAAATTTACAAATCACTCTAAAATAATGGAAACACTCACCGAAAACAAACGAACTCTTAATTACTTATTACAAAACCAAGCAACAATAATAGCTCTTAAAGATCCAAAAGCATATTTAGAATATGCCTATTTATTGCTAGAGTTCTGCAATGAATTTATTCCTTATCTAAATAATCACATAAAAAATAATTTTAAAAATATAAAGTCATTTAATATGACTCAGTTTCTTATATCTATCAATAAAAACAGAACACGATCTAATATGCAACATCTTCATCCAGACTCGCTTAAGAGAAACCTTAAAAAAACACAGCTCGCACTAAAAATACTTAATCATACTGTTACCAATATAGGCCTCACCTGGTACAATAGATTAGCTCGTGGTGTTGATAGAAAAATAGTTATACCAGCAAATAAATGGCATATACCGACCATATTATTTTATGGAGGAGGGGCTGCCTTATCCATTTCATATATGCTATGGAGTTATGGTTACCTTATTAAAGACCGTGATGACCTGCCGAAATGGCTTACTAATGGCATTAAAGAATTATATAAGGATAACAAAGGCCCATTAGTTCAAAGCAAACATACTGGTGCTTTAGTAGTTGTAAATGGAGTTACAAAAGTACCAAGCAAGGACGCTACAACTAAACAACTCAAACAACCATTCCCAACAAATGCCAGTGGCAGAGCTTGCATTGATTATGTATTAAAAGAACTATTATTGCATCACCAACCGCTTGGCGCATTTGCAGCTACATACTTGTTCACTTCATTTAAAGAAACATGGACCAATAGCATCAAACCTGTATTAGTCAAACATAGAAACGATACATGGAATTTTCTTCGTGGTGGTGAGTATCTTAAAACACATAAACCTGGCATTACAGAAATTATGCCAACCGTTAGATTTAAAGATATGGTTGGCCTTGATGAAGTTAAAAAAGCATTTTATCCAATTATACAATATATTGATAATCCTGAACAACTTATGCGTATTCAGGCTACACCGGAAAAAGGCTGGTTGCTTACGGGTCCTTCTCGTACCGGAAAATCATTTAGTGTTCAATGTCTTTGCGGTGAAATAAAGTATATAATGGAAAAACGCGGTAAAGGAAATATCCCTAAATTTTTTGAAATAAGTGCTGCTCAAGTTAACCATTTTGGTATTAAAGCAATTCTTGAAATTATTCTACGAGATGCACCTGCCATCGTATTTATTGATGAAATCGACTTACTTGGATTACAACGTGTTGGTAACAACGCTCTTCTAAGCGATTTTCTTACGGCAATGCAAAGCTCTATGAATGCTGATCCATCTAAAGTGGTTATCATAATAGCTGCTACAAACAAACCTGAAAACATAGATGGCGCATTGCGACAGGATGGTCGTTTCGGTAAAGAAATTCGTTTCGATTACCCTTCACGAGAATACCGCATACAATATATAACGCGAGAATTAACTAATATGGCCCTTGATATAACGCAATTTGATATTGAGGCTCTTGCTGATAAAACAAATAATAAAACATTTGAAGCGTTAAAAGCAGTTATAAACAATGCAATGACACGATCATGGCTTAACCGTACTTCGCTAACCCAAACATTACTTGAGAACAGTATTGATACTGAAATACATAATATTATTACATCTGACGGTAAGACGTTACCAGAAAATGAAACACGTCTTCTTGCAATACACTTTGCAGGAAGAGCGCTAGCCATGACACTACTGAAAAGCCATGTACAGCTTGATAAAGTAACTATTTATGCCCATAAAACAGATCTAAAAGAAGAAGGTGTTTGGGAGCACTATGCAAAAAAGGATGAAAAAGATAAACAACAAAAAATAGAATACGGCTATATAACATCCAAAATATCAAATGATTCTATTAATGTGCATACCCAACCTGAAATAATCCGTGAAGCTACAGCTCTTATTGCTGGATTTGCGGCTGAAGAACTGTTACTCGGATCATGCGGATTTACCTGTCATAGTGGCGATAGCGAACGCGCATTAAAACTCATTGAGGATCTTGTTTTTGGTGGACTTAATCATCAATCATTACCAAAATCAGTCGTTCAAGAGCTAAAAACAAAAGCGTATACTCTATTAAAACAATGCCATGAAGATGCTATGAAAATTCTACAAGAACATAAAAAATCACTAGAAGCTCTTGTTGAAGAATTAATAGTCAAACGCATTATGACTAGTCAAGAAGTACAAACAATTATTGATAAAACTGAAGGTAAAACACTAGAAGTAATAACAGAAGCATTAACGGAAAATATTGCGCCTGAAGCATTAAAAGAAACGCTCAGCCCTGCAGCATAGATACTATTGATATTAAAAAGGATAAGGCTACTAGATTTAGTGCCTTATCCTTTTTAATTATTTTTGCCGTCTTATTTATTCATCAATCATTGCAATACGCTGTGCATAACGACCTTCTTTAAATGTCTGCATAAGCCACTCATGAATCATTTCAACTGCATCATCATATGAAATAAAATCTGATGGTAAAACTAAAATATTTGCATTATCTTCTTGTTTACATTGTCGTGCAATCTCTTTATTCCATGCAACTACTGCATAAATATACTTATGTCTATTTGCAGCAATTGCCATGCCCCCCCCAGAGCTACATATTAAAATACCTGCACAAGCTACCTTATTTATGATACAATTAACTACTTTATCGGCGTATAAAGGATAATCTGTACGGTCTTGATTATAGGCACCAACATCTATCCATTCAATTGATGTTATATGTTTTTTGATAAATTCCTTATGCAAAAACCCCCGATGATCTGTACCAATAGCAATTTTCATAACTAATCTCCATTTTTTTATTACTCAAACCTCCCAATCAAACATTACATCGGCGGCTAAGGATCTACAATGAAGAGTTATGTTTTTTGTTGTTGGTGTAATTAAAAACTGATCATTAATATTTTTTGCATCAAATTTCACACTATATGCCACTTTAAACTTATTATATTTTTTACCAAAGATATGCTTATATTCCGGAGAAAGATCTACTGATTTAATTTCAATTGGTGTATAATATTTGTCGTCAATGGCCAAAAACAATGTCCATTCACTATGTATATCGCCCAATGGATATTCATGTAAACTTAACACATAAAAGGATATAAAATGGTTATTCTCCTCCAGCTGTCTTCGCAAAAAAGTTTTTTTCTGCTCTTCAGTTTTTCCAAATTTTAATGCATATAAATTAACATAATCAATACGCACTTCATTTGATAACCATAAAACATCAAAGCGTGCACGCGTTGTTAATTGGTCATATAAGGTAACTGAACGAATGTATTTTTGAGCCGTAGTAATACTTGTAGGTAGCAACGGTGCTTGAATAAATGTCTTTTTTCCCCAATCAACAATTCTGCCGCAACCAGGCAACATCAATATCATCACTATAATAGTATGCCATGAAGAAAATTTCATTAATATTTTCATATTTTCCTTTTAATTTGTAACCTTTAATGTTACTAGTATCCTAATTAAAACAATAATTCTTTACAAGAGCAAAGGTTGAACATTAATGAACATGATTGCATTTTTTTTAGCTCGACGCATATTATTCACACACCCCTATCACAAAAATATTTCCATTATGACCTCCATCTGTTTTATTGGTATTTTTATTGGATCATTTTCCTTAGCACTTATTACCGCTATCATGAATGGTTTTGAAGTAGTAATACATGAAAAAATGCAAGGAGTTCATTCTAACATTATCATGGAGACACATAATAATGATATTAATATAGAAGTTCTCACGCATATATTACGCAAAGAATTTCCAGAGATCATCTCGCTTTCTCCTATGGCTAGCCACCACGTGCTTTTGCATGCAAACAATGATGCATCAGACACCACCCCCATTATAGCGATTATTAAAGGAATTAACCCCGAAACAGAACAATACACAACCACATTAGCAAACAAAATAATCGCCAACCCTCATGCGATGACGTTTCCTCAATTATTTAATGATAATCAATTAATTATTGGTAAAGAATTAGCACATAACAACAATATTGCAATTGGAGACACAATAGAACTTCTCTACATGCGAAATGAACAAATAAAAAGAAACAAAGTTATCCTTGACTCACAAACAGCTGTTATCAGTGGTATTTTTGATACAGGAATAGATGAATTTGATAATTCTGTCATGTACTGTTCGCTTTCATTTTTAGAAGAACTATTTCCTAATATGGAAATCGAACAAATAAATATCGCACTTTCTCCCATAGCTGACGAGGCAGTTATCATACGAAAGTTACATAATCGCCTTGGCATAAACGTTTATTCATGGAAAAAACTCTACCCATCTCTTGTTGCAACCTTAAAACTTGAAAAATATGTCTCATTTTTTATTCTTGCTCTTATCTTACTTGTTGCAAGCATGAACATTATTTCACTACTATTTATGCAAATAACACAAAAACGTTCCGATATTGCACTAATGAGAGCTATTGGAATGTCGCATCAATCAATTAGTCTAATTTTTTTTATTATAGGACTAATTATTAGTTGCATGGCATCATTTTTTGGTCTACTAGCAGCAGTCCTTGTAAGTTTACTTTTAAAACATTATCCCTTTATTACATTGCCAGATAGTTATTACGTCAATCAATTACCGGTCGCGATGACCTTAGAAATTGTATGCGCTGTATTTTGTCTTGTTATTATATTAAGCACATGCGCAACCCTATTACCTATACGACGTATCAGAAACATTAATATTTCTCATGTTTTACGATTTGAAGGATAAAGTAATGTATCATTCAACTTTTACACAATGGATAATTAAAAATAAACGCATTTTTGTACGTGCTGATTTAAATGTTACATTAAATGATACTATAATTACCAATGAATTTCGCCTTAAAAGTATACTGCCAACCATAGATTTCATTCTCAAGCAAGAAGGTAGCATCGTTTTAGCAACACATATTGGACGACCGATACATAAAGAATCTAATTTTTCTACTAAAATACTTCTTCCATGGTTTGAAAAGCATGGATATTCACTAATTTTTATTCCAGATATTTCTACTATTTCCACCATGAAGGTAACGCCCAGACAAATTATTCTTCTAGAAAATCTCCGTTTCTTTCCTGGTGAAAAAAACGGAGATCCATTATTTGCAAAGCAACTTGCATCTACAGCAGATTATTATATTAATGATGCATTTGGCACAATTCATCGTAGCGACTGCTCGACTTCTTTATTACCATACGAATTTTCTGAAAACAAACGAAGTATAGGGTTTTTAATAGAAAAAGAATTACGTGCATTAAATAAGCTGAAAGACAATCCATCTCATCCGTTCATCGCAATTATTGGTGGTGGCAAAGTAGAAGATAAAATTCCTCTTCTGCATAATTTATTAAAAAATATTGATGCACTCTTACTATGCCCTGCTATCTGCTTTTCATTTTTAAAATCATTGGGCCATGAAACTGGACAATCTCTTGTTAACAATTCAACACTTTCTCTCTGTAAAAAAATAATCCTAGAAGCAGAACAACGAAATGTGTCATTACAATTCCCACTTGACTATCAAGTTACTCATAACTCTATTAATGAAAAACTTTCAATTGTTTCGGCGGCGCAATTTTCTCATAACTTAATTGGCATATCTATTGGCCCAAAAACCGTTGAATACTTTTCAAAAGAAATTAATAACGCAAAAACTATACTTTTTAATTGCGCAATGGGATTTTCAGATAGGCCAGAAACACGTCAAAGCGCTAAAGATATTATCGATGCAATGACAAAATCCTCAGCAGAGACTGTTGTTGCTGGAGGTGATTCTATCGACATTGCCTTAAGCACAAAAAACTATCGTTCAATAAGTCATCTTTCCAGCGGGGGAGGAGCTGCATTAGCATATCTTAGCGATATACCGCTACCCGGACTAGCCCCTTTTGAGGAATATTAATTAAAAAATTAATACACCGGACAAAAACTCAATAAACAAAGTCCATCAACCATGACATCCTCCTGTGGATGATCAATTTCTTGATTATTATTTTTTTCGCATACTAAAAAACCATGATTATCATGCTTCATATCCCAAGAATAAAAACCATAATCCTTAAGTCCTAGCTCATCCGCAATTACTTTTGCCATATCCTCTTCAGAATGCCCACGATTTTTACGACTTTCACATGCAAATGATCGCACTTTCTGATTGAAAGGCGATTGCGATATTGTTTGAATAAAATAATCAGGACTAGCCCAGATATCGCCCATACCTTGAAGTTCAACATCTGATACGCCAACCACACCTTTCAAACAATTAAAGGCAGGATTATCAATAAAATAAGCTGCCTTAGGAATATTAAAACAATTTGTACTACAAAGTTCGTGCAAAACAAAATCGGTTACATTATCCATTCCATGGAGCTGCAACATTTTTCTGGGCAAACGCCGTAATCTATCAGCAATTTGAAGATTTCGAAACAATATCATTTCTGGCTTCATTACTACTCCTTGTCATCATCTTCCTACTACTCTCTTTTCCAACATACCCCACCTTATCCTTAACTGCAACTACTCTCAAATTCCGTTTACAATATCTTATCATACCTTAATTTTTATACGCAATATTTACAAACAATAACACAACAATACAAATTGAATTATAAAATATGTTACTATTTAAATATTTTCTTGTTTGTAAAATATTTAAATAGTAACATCCCAAAGAAGCCTTTTCTCTTTTTTTATGCTAAAATAAATATATTCACCTAATGTAAATTAAATAATAAGAATATAAATCATGAAAAAAGTAATTATATCAATTTTTGCTTTTTTAATTTTTTCGTCAGACATCATAGGACGTAGTCATTTTAGAAAAAAAGACAAAGATATACCAAAAATAACAATTGGTTGGAAAAATTCAAAAAAGAAAATATCACGCACAAATTGGGCATATAAAGCATATCCAATGTTTACTGTTTTTAATCACGAATATTTCTATAAAAATATTTTGCCAAATGATGTGATTAATTACACTAACAAACAGAATGAATTTGTTGATTGTCAAACTCTTAATAATATCATTGAGAAACTATTAAAAGAGGTTAAAAAACAAAAACGACAATATACGCATTTTGATATATTAAAAAATTCAAATTTTAACCATAAAAAGCAATGTGGCTTACTTATCTTAAAATTTAAAAATTATCCCTTTGTACTTAAGTTGTTTATGGAAACGCCAACTTCATTTATAGATCCTTATTGTAAAGGATTTGAAAATCAATTCTTCTTCTATATGTCAGGAGGTATGAATCGTCACATTGCAGGGCTCACGCGCATCAGAAATCTTGAATTAGTAAAAAATCAAATTGACAATAGTACACGCTGGAAAAACAAGGTAATAACACCTCGCAAATGGTATTGGATTCCTAAAAAACATCGTTTTATTCAAATAAATGGATACAATATAGGTGGAGAAAAAAAAGAAATTTCAACCCTCATGCCAAGTGTGTATGCCATCATTGCAGATGCTATTGATACAACTGAAGATGCCCCACTTTTGTCATCTCAACAAAAAAGCGAACTAATCATGGAACTCTGTATGGATCTTCATTTATTCGTTGATCCTCACGCTGATAATTTTGTTATTAAATATCAACCAAAAATCAATGATTATTATATAAGCATAGTAGATACAGAGCATTTTCCTTCAATCGTGGGATTACAAGAAGAACCATTTTTTAACAATCACCTTGAATGGTATCTTTACCTCGGGGCAAAATATTTTCAAGATGCCTTCTTACAAACTAAAAACGATCGTCGTGAAGCTCAATGTAAAATTAACCCTTATGCATTAAAATGGTAAATTAACGCTCAAACTCTTTCTCTATTGCGTTAATTTGTCGTTGTAATTTTGCATTACCATTGATGTAATATTCTATTCTTGAAAGAGCATGCTTTACCGTTGTATGGTTGCGATCACCAAGATAAGTACCAATTTCGCGCAATGATTTATCAGTATTTTTTTTCATAATATACATAGTAACTTGCCTAGCCAGCACCAATTCTTTATTTCTATTCCCCGATCTAAGTTCATCTAATGAATAAGGAAAGTGTTTTACTACAGCCTTAATAACTGTCTTAAAATCAACTAACTCTTTTTCTAAACATTCATCATGAAAAAAAACTTTCTGTACTAAAGCTAGACTAATTGGCTCTTTTGTTAACTGTGCAAATGCCATAACACGTATTAATGCTCCTTCTAACTCTCTAATATTAGAAGTCACATATGATGCAAGAAAATGCGCTACTTCATCACTCAATATCTCTCCACTTGCTTCAGCTTTTCTTTTTAATATAGCTGTTTTAACTTCTATACACGGTTGATGAATATCTGCAATCATGCCTGAGGATAATCGTGATCGTAGTCGCTCCACAATACCATTAATATTTTGGGGAAACGTATCACTTGAAAATACAATTTGTTTTCGAGCATCATATAATGAATTAAATATATGAAAAAATGCTTCTTGCGTTGTTTCTTTATTAGAAATAAATTGAATATCATCAATTAATAATACATCAATTAACTGATATTTTTTTTGAAAACGATCTATTTTGTCAAACCTAATCGCATTAATAAATTCACTTACAAATCGATCTGCTGTTTGATAAAGGACAAGAGCTTTTTTGTTATGTGCCTGTATCGCATTACCAATCGCATGCAATAAATGAGTTTTTCCAAGGCCAGACCCTCCATAAATAAACAATGGATTATACAGGTCTCCAGTTTTTTGAGCAACCGCATATGCAGCTGCATATGCTAAAGAATTACTGGGTCCAACAACAAATGCTTCAAATAAATACTTTTTATTAATATGACCGTAACGTTCAGATAACTTAGAAATAATTAACTCTTTTTTTGATCCTGATGAAATTATATGGGCTGGCCGATAAGTTTGTATCTCTGCATTTTTACTATCGCCAACACGAATCTCCTTTTCACTACCCGTAAGAGATAGATTATCATTTTTTTTTGGAGATGCTGTCAAAAATATAACTTTTGGATCAACAACATTAAGCAATCGCCCGAGATGTGTTTGAAAAATATTTCGATAATTTTTTTCAAGCCAATTACAAACAAATACATTAGGTGTTTGCAAGTAAATAACTTTTTCCATTGCATCCCACTTGGTCATTACAACAGCCTTAAACCATGTCTCTACAACACGGCTACCTAGCTCTTCTTTAACAATTTTTAAAAAATCTTCCCAAATAAAATGCATTACATCCATAGTAACCTAATAAAATAGACATATAATAAAAAGGCTTCAACTAAAATTGTATCGTACCACCTTTTTTAATAAGCAACAATGAAAAAATAAAAATTTTTCAAAAAAATAATTAAGAATGAATAGCGGCAAAAATACCTTTGCAAATACTGTGTGCAATACTATTTTGATATTCCATGCTTGCCAATAGTATAGCTTCTTTTTGATGTGAAATAAAACCAACTTCAATAAGTATTGACGGTATTTGAGCGCCAAGCAGAACCTGGCAAACAGCATATTTTACTTTACGATTAATTAATTCATCATTAAAATGTAAGGCCGCATCACACAGATGTTGTTGCACTGACTGCGCTAGCGTATGAGCAGTACTAGCACGCTGCTTTCTAATCCGATTAATAAAATTATTTTCATCTTTCGATAGCTGAGAAAAATAGTGTGTTAAAAGATGTGGCTGTAAACAAAAAGTTTCGATACCCATAACCTCTGAACGAGTTGAATAATTCGCATGAATAGAAACAAAAAAATCGGCATTATTATTGTTAGCATATGATGTACGCTCATCTAATGCTCTATCAAAATCACCATTTCGAGTCATAATAACATCACATCCATGCTCCTTTAACAAACTACTAACAATAGTGCCAATCGATAAACAAATTTTTTTTTCTTGAATACCACCGCACCCTACAGCACCTGAATCAAAACCGCCATGTCCTGGATCAATAACAATGCGTGGCGACTTACCTGTATGCCATAAAGTACGCAAAACCGGCTGATTACTAACTTGTTCAAGCCGCTTTATAAGATCTTTATCATACAATCTAAACACAATTCCTTTTTGTAACCCAATAGAATCAAATCGTTCACAGCTAACTGCAAATTTATTATGATCAAAATTAAAAGTTAATAAAATTCCTTTAGCTGGCTCTACCGTTTCTGTAATCGCTACTTTATAACAACCATTATAACTATTAAGCTTACCAACCATTGCTTCACACTCTCCTTTGCTAATCATTACCTTTGGTAAAAAAAATATAGACAATGAATTACTGCCATCTTTATTTTTTATTTCCTGCATTTGCGGATCGCCTGAAAAATAAAACGACAAATTGCCCTTTTCAAAGAGCATATCATTATCAGTTGTATGATGATAAATTTTATTTAGCTTGATACAATCATTGCCTAATGAGTTAAATACATACAATATACTTATTACTACAAACAGCGGAACTAAAAATTGATCTATTATTTTACTCATTTCATTCTCCTTAGCTATGACTGTTACTTCATCAATTAACCACTTTTTCTGCTAAAAGATTAGCATTTGAAATATCAAATAGTCAATAATGTATTAAAATATATCGATGTTAAATAATTAATTGAATTATTTAACATTTGGTTTTATTTCTATATTTTTTAAAAAAGTATCATAAATGAAATCAATTTGACGCACTTAATTCCATTTGGTAAAATTTATAAGGCTACTATTGGTATAGTAAAAACATGTTACACAGGAAATTTTTATGAATAGTTCAAAAATAATGTCTTTGTTGATAATCATAATGCTTGGCTCATATTTTTCTGCTAACGCAGAATTAACACTCGAAGACAAAAAAAAATACGCTGAAATCGCACTAAACAATCTAATTAATGACTGCGACAAGGAAAAGAATGAGGAAAATGACAGTAATTTTAGAAATAATAAAAGTATTGTGATAATAACAATGCATGCAATGAATGTAACAAAAGCAAAGGAATTAATCGACCGTTACATTGATGCTGTGAGCAAAAAAAGCACTGAAACTGAGTGTTATAATTGTAATGTTTTATCATCATCTTTAACATACTATCAATCACATTGCATTGAAGCTATTGAAGCAGGAAATGGTAATCTTACCTATCACCAAATTATGCAATTACAAGAGGCAAATGAATTAATAAATTTTATAAAAAAACAAAATAACAAATAACATTTTATAATTTAAAAATTTAATAAGGGCTTTGAATACATACTTCAAGTCCTTATTATGTTTCTATAGTAAGCGATAAATTGCTCCTTCTGATACTATTTCATATAATTATCATTATGAATAAAAAAATATTTTGTCCTTTTTGTCTGCTATTTTTCTTTTTCATTCAATTAACAGTACGAAAAAAATATACCTAATATATTAATTATATAATGATACCAATAACAATATCTAACGTTTTAATCATTAGTTAAAAAATATTTCGTAAAAAGCCTAAATACATTACAATAAATACGTTTACTACTATAAAAACTGTATCATATAAAGAAAATCTTCTATCAATCACTATATTTCTAAAAGAGTTAGGATATTGCTTTAATAACCCTTGATAAAACGTCAATTCAGATTGTTTACTAATATGATTCTCGCAAACATCAATATACTTATTTTTAGTTAAAAATAATTTTATGATAACATGCAAAGCACTGGAGTTACCCAGCGCTAACATATAATTGAACAATGTTTTACCCTGTTGATCAACAGTATTAATATCAAAAGTTTCTTTGTTAAATAACTCAATTATTACGGAACTATTTTCAGTAAGACACAATTGTTTTAAAATATTATTTTTATCATAATGCTTTAATAAAGATAATATTATATCTTCCTTACTGTTTGCGCAGGCATGATCAATTGGCGTACGTCCATACTGATCAATAATATTAATATTTTTTATATAGGGAAATAAAAAATTCACCAACTCAATTGAACCATACTGACACGCTCGATGGAAAATAAAAGGACCAATAGCAGCTCCTTCTTTTATTAAAAATTTTACTAACTTAAGGTTGTTATATTCACATGCATACTCAAGAGCTGTTTTTTTACATTCGTCTTGAAAATTAATACCACCATTTACATTCAATAAAAAATCATATAATAAATTAAAATCATTACACTTACAAATAGGTTGAAGCATTTTAAAAGATGCAGAATTAAAATAATCATAATCCTTATGCATTGAAAATATTTTTCTTGCTAAGACATTATTATTGTTTTCTAAACATGACAAAAAATACCAATCTACATTAGCTCCTCCTTGTTTAAGTGCCTGTTCACCTGTTAGTTGAAAGTAATCTTCAAACTTTAGGAATTTTATTTTTCTGTCATATGATATTTTAAAAGATGTTAATCCAGAATATATTTCTATTTTTTTTTTTTTCATTTTTATCTGT
>DATIEE010000006.1 GCA_035455925.1 Candidatus Babeliales bacterium | reverse complement strand
CAATTTTTTGGAATATAATTTTTATTTCTTAAACAAAATTGTAGTAATTCATCCACATTATGAATATACCATTCAGCGTCAAGCATGAGTAAAAAAGTATTATTAACAAAAATGTGTTCCGCTAATTCCAGTGCCCTATTGCGCGATGTAGAAAAATCAACAAAAGGTTCTTCAATAATATATGTATGATTAAGGCAATGTTCTTGAAAGTGGTTTTTAATTTTATTTTGTGTGCCATCTGTCGATCCCGTATCATACACTAAGAAACTTGTAATACCGGCATCTATAAATGGCTGTAATGTTGGAATAATAACATCAACTTCATTTTTAACCATAATAACAACAGTTAGAAGAAATTTATGTATATTTTGAGGAAAATAGTCATTATGAGTAGCATAAAAAGAAAATGTAAAAAGATTAGATAAAATAATAAAATATAAATACAACAATTTCATAAGTTTTCCTTTTTTAAGAAAAATAACAGTAAAAAAAAGAAATCACAAACTATTCTATTAATAATCGTTTTTGATTGCGTAGTAAATTTTTTAGTATTGACTGAATTGTTTCTTTATTAAAAATCTTTTTAATTATTTTTATAAAATTACTTAACGCTAAAATTTTCCCACATTAGGTTTTTTCGTTTGGAGCAATAATAAAATTTTTAATATGATTTTTATATGAATCTAGCCCTTTATATTTATAAAAAAACCATCGCATTGATAATAAAATCAATGCGATGGAAAAAAGGAGAGTAGTAATGAAGCCTAGGTTAATTTTTGTTTATTCTTGTAGCAATTGTTAATACTAAGAATAACCGTTATTTTAGAAAAGTCAAAGTTATTTGAATAAATTTATATTGATTTCTACAAAACAAACGGCCATTTATTATCAATTAATATATATGAAGAACGTTATAAAGTCAAAAAAATAGTAAATTAAACACCTTAATTATTTTAAAAAACTTAAATAGAAATTATTTTATAGTTGTATTGCGAAGCAATTAATGCGCTCTCTAGCGCACTGTCTCGTCGAGGAGAGGTAAAAATTAACTGACAATTAAGCTCAAAAAGGGCTGAAAGTAAAGCTTTGCCGCGTTCAATATCAAAATCAGTCATAAAATCATCTAAAAGAAATATTATTGGACCATTTGCCTTAGATAATTGTTTTATTTGAGCTATTTTTATTAATAGAACAATCATTTTCTGTTGCCCCCTAGAAGAATGAGCTCGAGACTGTTTACCTTGTAACATAATAGTAAAATCATCAATATGGGCACCAAAAAGAGTTCTTTTTAGATGTAGTTCAGAGCGCATGATACCTGAAGAAATATTATTATTCCAAAATATATCAAATGCGTTATCGCTATTCTTTTTTGCTTGATATACAAATGAAATGGATACATGTTCATCAACATGGCGATGAAGCATTATATTAACTTCTGTTTCTAATTCTAATAAAAGTTGTTTTCTTACTTTTTGTATTCTTGATGTATATTCCCATAATTTTTTAGTCCAGAGAAAATACATTTCTTGATCAAATTTATCTTTACATAATAATGCATTACGATTTTCTAAGACAATACGATATTCACGCATCATATTTATAAATGATGTATCTTTGAGCAATAATGCTTGATCTAAAAAAGACCTCCGCTCTTCAGGGCCGTCTTGTACTAATTTAAGGTCATCTTCAGTAAGACTAACTATGCGATAATAAGTTAGAAGATCTTTATATGATACGGTTGGTTTATTATCGATTTTAACAAGACGTTTGTTATCTGTAAACCCTATCTGAATAGTATGGTCGATAAAATTTTCTGACGATGAATAGTCATGAATTAAAAATTTTATAAAAAATGATTCTTTCCCTAAAGCAATTAAATCCCGTGAAAGATGAGTTCTGAATGAACGTAGATAACATCCATAGTATAATGCTTCAAGAAGAGAAGTCTTACCTGTCCCATTTAAACCACAAATTAATACAATATGGCTATCAAGATCAATGGTAGTTTGTTCAAAACAACGAAAATTTTTTAAATAAATACTCGCTAACTGTAATTTATTTATTTCCATTATTCTTGTGCTTGAGCTACCGGCATGACAAGATAGAACATAGCATATTCATTTCCTTCACTTTTATTATAGGCATCAAAAATAATAGGTTTAGATTTACCTTGCAAATAAAACTGTATTTGCTCATCAGGAAAAACTTGTAATCCATTAAGTAAATATGGTGCATAAAAGCGAATGTCACATTCAGCTCCTGTAAAATCAAATAAAGGAACTTCTTCTTCTAATGTGCCAACTTCTTTATTATGTAATGATACCTTAAGTTTTTCTGACCCAAATGCGAAATTTGTTGCAATGAATTGTCCAGAAAGAAGGCATGATGAACGACGAAGTGTTTTGATAAAATGAGACCGTTCAACACGTGCAGGAATAAAGTCTTTCTTATTCAAAATTGTTTCATAAGCAGGAAAAACATTAACAAGAAGTTTAGAAAAGAAATTAAAAGATTCACCAGAAAATACAAGCTGATTTCCACATAAACCAAGAAAAACAGTTGTATCGCTACTGCTTTCTAAAATTTTTTTCACTTCAAATATCGCTCGACGGGGCAATAGCCACTGATGTGGATCTTCCAATGTGTAGACAGATGTTTGCACCTGCGCAAGACAATGACCATCGCTAGCAGTCATTTTTAATTCTGATTCAGATATTTCTAAAAATAATCCATTTAATGAAGAATTTGCATTGTTTTGCGGAATTAGAAAGGAAACTTTATTAAGCAATTCAAGTAAAAATGATGCACTTAATTGCATTAAATTCTCAATACGTTCAGGAAATGGTGGAAAATTTTGAGCATTTTGTATATTTAATACTACATTGACAAGTCCCGCTTTTACTAAAAGCGATGTATCATCTAAAATGAATGTAATATCACCTTCCAATTCCTTTACTAAATCAAAAAGACGACGACCTGAAACTAGAAATAAACGTGGCTCATCTATGTCACATTCTTTAAGTAAATAACTCGCTTGCAAACTAATTTCTAAATCAGTACTTTTTAAAACTAATTCTTTATGCCCTACATGGAATAAAATTGTTGTAGTTGCATCAAGAGTTGTACGTTTTGTACAAATAGGTTGCATTGAAGATAAAATAGACAATAATGGTTTTTGTTCTACAATAAATGTATTTTTCATTAATAATCCTTATGGAAACAAACATTTTTTTAGTATAACTTACATATTAAAAATAAAAAGCTATTCTTGTCATAATTTTTTATGATCGAGGATGCTTTTTATCATATATTTTTCTTAATTGTGAGATTTCAACATGAGTATATACCTCAACCGTGGTAACTTCTTCATGCCCAAGCAAAACTTGTAGTGAACGTAAATCTATACCATTTTCTAACATATGCGTTGCAAAAGAATGACGTAAATGATGAGGCGATATAGTGCGTTTAATACCTGCGTTCTTACATAATTTTTTCAAAATACCCCAACAAGATTGTCGTGAGATAGGCTTTATTTTTTTTCCATATACTATAGGAAATAAATAAATAGAATCCTTCAGTAAAGGAGAAATTACATGGACTTGTTGTTCTTTCAAATAATTAGATAATACATCTATAACGGATTGCGGTAAAGGAATCATACGTTCCTTTCCACCTTTTCCTCTAACAGAGAGAATACATGTATCAAGGTCAATATCAGAAATTTTTATATTAATAAGTTCGCTAACACGTATTCCAGAACCATACAATATATGCAACATAATAGAATTACGAATTGCCAATGATGATTGATCTATTTTGGAATGCGTAAGTACATTAGCAACTTCATCCTGTGTAAGGCAAATAGGTAATTTTTTTTCAATTTTTGGCATATGGAGTTCTTTTGTATGATTTTTAATATCAAAATTACTGCTAACATAGCTAAAAAATGTTTTGAGTGTTGATATTTTACGGCCAATACTTCGTGCAGACAATTTAAGTTCATATAAGTAATAAATAAATTGTTTTAATTCATCGCCAGTAATAGCTTCAAAAAAAATCTTTTTTTTATGAACATACTCAAAAAATTGATCCAGGTCTCGCTTATATGAAAGAAATGTATTACTGGCAACACACCGTTCTACCAAAAGATACGATTCAAATTTTATTTGTATTAGTTTCACATCCATATCAAGCCTTTATCATAGAAAATTAATATGAACGAGCGACCAATACATCATGCTTACTTATTTGCTTACAATGAAAACATGTTTTAAATGTATGTCCTTCAACAATACACCGGATACTTGCTTTATAATGTTTCAACTCTGCTTCACATTCTCCATTACCACACCAACTGGTTTGATAAAAAGTACCTTCTTTTTCTAATAATGGACCAAATTCAATAAGTATATTATGACTATGCTTCATAGCGTTAACACGATTTTGAGCATTATTAAAAAGTGTTGTTTGAATATTTTCTAATAACTGTTGTATTTTATCAACTAATCCTAACATTGGAAGACATTGTTTATCAAAACTAACACGATCAACAACAACTACTTGTTCTTTTTCTATATCTTTTGGTCCAATTTCAATTCGTACGGGAACACCTTTAAGTTCCCATTTAAAAAACTTTGAGCCAGGCGTTTTATCTTCTTCATCATCAATGTGCACACGAAGATGAGCTAATTTAAGACTTTCTGCAAGCATCATTGCGGTATTTATAATAGGTGAGTTGTCAGAGCCTGATTTAAAAATAGGAATAATTACTACTTGAATTGGCGCTATTTTAGGCGGCAGCACAAGTCCTTTTTGGTCACCATGAGCCATTACAAGGGCACCGATAAGACGAGTGGTAGTTCCCCAGCTTGTTAAATAAGGGTATGACTGCTTTTCCTGACGATCTTGAAATTGCATATCAAACGCATGCGCAAAAGATTGAGATAGCAAATGCGAAGTTCCCATTTGCAATGCTTTACCATCAGGCATAAAAGCTTCAAATGTCATTGTCTTTTCAGCGCCAGGAAATTTTTCATATTCAGTTTTCGATCCAGTAAATACAGGAATAGCTAAATAATTTTGAGCAAGTTTTACGTATTCATGAAGCATCATTTGTACTTCTTGATCAGCTTCATCATGTGTTTCGTGTGCTGTATGACCTTCTTGCCAAAAAAATTCAGTTGTACGCAAAAAAGGTCGTGTACGCATTTCCCAGCGTACAACATTAGCCCATTGATTAATTTTAAGTGGTAAATCGCGCCATGAACGTATCCAACGTGCAAACATATAGTGAATAATAGTTTCTGATGTTGGACGTATGACGAGCGGTTCTTCAAGCGCTTTACCTCCCGCATGAGTTACTACTGCTAATTCAGGAGAAAAACCAGCAATATGTTGAGCCTCTTTTTTCAAAAATGATTCTGGAATAAGTAGAGGAAAAGAGGCATTTTGGTGTCCAGTGGATTTAATTCTTTCATCTAATATAGCTTGTATGCGCTCCCATATAGCATAACCATAAGGTCGTATTACCATACATCCTTTTACTGGCGCATGATCAACTAATTCTGCATCATAAATAACCTCATTATACCAACCAGAAAAATCGTGCATTATATCAGGTAATTTTTTCATAAAAATCTCACTTAGTACTGTAATTATAGTTTAATTTAGGGTATAATATATATTATATAGGGGAAAAAATACAAAATCTATCATAGAAATAAGCTTTATAAGGAAAGATTGCATGAATTGTAAAAATAACACTTTTTTGGTGATTATGACAATTTGTTTTTTTGTACATACATTCTCCTTATCAAGAGCTATTACACTATTTTCTCATGGAATAGCTGATACAGGAAAACAGATTTATAAATATACTAAAACATATATAAAAAATGATGAAAAATATTATAACAATCGATATCTAATCACTACTCCAACTGCATCATTTAATTATCCTGATGCTACCACTAAATTTTACCGAGTTAATTATAATGAAACAAGTTTTGGTCAAAAAAATGAAATTAGTTGTCTCAATAAAGCATATCAAAAAACACTATCACACTATGGTAATGATGAAATTATTTTATTTGGAATATCACGAGGCGCTTCCAATGCATTAATTTTCTCAGGGTTATATCAGCTAGATAACGTTAAAGCGCTATTACTTGAATCGCCTTATAACTCTATGAGTGAAGTTATTGAATATACGATGCAAAGAAAAAACTTATGTTGGTTACCACTGTCCTACGGTGAAACTATTGCAGAGTGTATTTTTAAAAAATATACTCGTTATGGTTATAGTCCTAAAAATTGCATTGAAAATATTTCAAAAAATATTCCAATTTTAATTGTTTGTTCAAAAGAAGATAATCTTGTTCCAGTGGAAAGTTCTATTAATGTATATAAAAAATTAGTTGAATCTGGGCATAAACATGCTTATATTTTTATCACTGATTATGGTAAGCATGCTAAAATTTTACAAGACTCAGACGGTGAGAAATATCAATGGGTTGTTAATGCGTTTTATAAAAAATACAATTTGCCACATTGTTCGTTAAGCGCTGCTAATGGTGAAATTCTTCTTTCTCTCTGTCAACCACAATTCAATTAAATTCTTATTTTTTTCAATTGCAATTTATTAAAAAAAAATAATGAAAGTTTAAAATTAAGAAATATTTATTCATTCTGTTGATTTAATAAAATAATTTTTTGTACAATTGAAATTGAAGTAAGTATAAAGTTTTTAAAATAAGCCAAAAGAAGGAGTCCCGATGGTAGTCAAAAAAACAAAAAGCTTGGCAGGAAAAAAAAGAACTGCTAAGCATCACAAATCAGCAAGACATAATAAGTCCATGATAGAAAAAGTTGCTGCAACCCTTAAATCATTTGCAAAAAATACCCTTGCCAATAAGCCCCGTAAAACTAAAAAACGCACACAAAGTCGTAGTTTATCCACTAGTAATGAAACTTCTGGCAGCTTAAGAAAGCGCAGTGGCGCAAAAAGCACTTCTACTGCAAAAAGTAAATCTAGTAAAAAAGTTGCAACAAAACGCAAACCAGCAGCGAAATCAACTGTAGCAAAACGTAAACCTGCTGCAAAAATGACAACAGCGAAACGCAAGCCTGCTGTTAAAAAAGCTACAGCAAAACGCAAACCTGCAGCGAAATCAACCGTAGCAAAACGTAAACCTGCTGCAAAAAAAACCACCGTAAAGCGCAAGCCTGCTGTTAAAAGAGCTACAGCGAAACGTAAACCTGCAGCGAAATCAACTGTGGCAAAACGTAAACCTGTTGCAAAAAGAACTACGGTAAAGCGTAAACCTGCTGTAAAAAAAGTGGTTCATCATATCCCTAACGCAGATCATACTGTTCATTCTGGAGCAGAAAATGTTGCAAAAAAAACTACCTCTAAACGCAGAATGGCGGTAAAAAAAACTGCAATAGCAAAAATGTCTGAATAATCATTGCTTTATACTATTTCGTAAAAAATAGGCTTTTCATAATATATAAGGTCTATTTTTTACGAAATATAAAATTAAGAGTGCGGGTTTTTTTTATGTAATGCTAATTAATTCAACATCAAAAATAAGATTTGCATTGGCTGGAATAACTGACCCTGCTCCCCGAGATCCATAACCTAAATTCGATGGAATAAAAAGACGGCGTTTTTCACCGACTTTCATAGTCATAACACCTTCATCCCATCCTTTAATAACCTGCCCAACACCAATAGTAAAACTAAATGGTTTTCCTCGATCAACGCTACTATCAAATTTTGTAGATGGAACACCGTTATTATTAAGCCAACCAGTATAATGAACGGTTACCATTTTGCCGATACTTGGACTTTCGCCTGACCCAACGTGTAAAGTTTCATATTCTAAACCTGAAGAAGTTACTGTACGTACCATATGATTGTTTTTCGATTTTATACATGTATTAGTATTGTGTGAATCATTTTGATTGCGACAGCTTACTAATAGACAAGTAGCTGCAATGATCATTGTATTTATTATTATTAATCGCTTCATATAACATCCTTTAAAATATTTAGTATATAAATTTATTATTACATTACAACCCTTTTTCTTCAAACTCAATTTCTTTTTTATCATGAAATAAATAAAGACCAATAATTACCATTATCATGGTGATAAAAAAATGCCACGTTACGTGCTCATTAAGAAAAATCCATCCCAGTAATGCTGCAAACAAAGGGGTCATAAAACCTGCAAATGATAAAAATGTTGGGGAATAACGAGATAATAAATAACCATACAGATTGTAACCTATGATGTTTGCAATAATAACTAATAAGCCACAATATCCACTGAGCATGATTAACCGTTCTCCTTTTAAGCCAAACAAATCAACCAATTGTGGTATTGTAACGGGAACTTCATGTATATGGGGGATTCCTTCAGAAATAAAAGAAAAAATTAATGCCAAAAACCCTCCACCCAACATGCTAATACCATTAATTAAAATAAGTGGATATTGACGATTAATAAGATTTTTAACAATTAGCCAACCATAAGCACTTGAAGTCACGGATGCGATCAATGCTACTTCATAGATTGATAAAAATCCTATGTGTAGTCCTATTTTTTCTAATGAGCTTTGCGCAATTAAAATAGGAATGAATCCTAAAAATCCTATAATTAATCCATAAACTTGACGAAGTGTTATTTTTTCATTGCATAAAAAATAATAGAAAAGTGCTGTAATGAATGGAGACAAGTTATACAGTAAGCATGCTTTTGATGATGTAACATATTTTAAGGCCCAAAATTCAAAAGTATAAGCACAAAAAATATGAAATATAATAATATGAAGAAATGACAAATAATCATCTGCTTTGATGGATTTTTTTTGTTGTGTAAAAAACCAATAATATACAAGAAGTAGGCTTCCGCCAAGCAACATACGTATTCCAATAAATAAAAATGGCGATACATATGCTAATGCAGCTTTACCTAAAGTAAACGTACTTGCAAAGAGCAAGTAAAGAAAAACAACTAAAATCATATTTTTATTTTTAGACTATTATCAAAAGTTAAACATATACATATTGATTAAGGATTGGAAAGATAAAAAAATAATCACATATTTTTTATCATTTGTCAAAAATTATAAATTTTTAAATTTGTTGCTTTTTTTTAATACATTTTGAGATAGTAAGTATGATTATGTATATCTGTATTAAAAAAACCTAGTGAGAGAGAACGATATGAATTATTTAAAAACTATTTTTATAACGACTATCGTACTAAATATATATATTATCGTTGGACAAGATATTGTGACAGAACAACAACAGCCTGTTTTGGAAGAATTTGCTTCAACAGAAAATACAACAGAACAGGATAGTAATGATGAAAAAAAAACAGAATTACAAAAATGGAATGATCATGTATCTGCTTTGACAAAAATTCAAGGCGAATATTGGGATACGGCAAATAATATTCCTACCAATGATTGGAAAGAAAATGCTTTTATATTTGCGCAAGATCTTATTAATAAAGATAAAAGTAGCGCTGAAACAATTAAATTAGATTTTTTAAATGCCATTAATGCTAAAATAAAACAAGAAGATGGAAAATTTACTCTTAATACTGTTGACCTTATTAAAGAATTTAACGATACAATTAATGCAAAAGTAGTACCTACCATAGCAACTGAAGAAAAAGAAGAAATTATTTCTGAACAACCAATATCGGAAGTAATTATTCCAGAAGAAACACAACAAGAACCGTTAATTGACCCAACTATGGCAAATTCTAAGGAAGCGGTTGATACAGAACTAAAAATAGAAAATAATGAAATACCAACATCTGAGCAATCATTTGAAAACCTTAAACAAGAATGGTTGGATTTGCTTGATAAATTTGCACGTGAAGGAACAGACGAAGAGACAACAAATAAATTATTAAAAAAAATATATGAATTAGCAGAAAAATTACCTTCATCTTACAGCAAAGAAGGTCAAGAAAAATTTGATTATGCTTTAAAGGTAAGAGGTTTACAAAAAAAATTATATCCTGTTAACATAAACGACGCAATGGAAAAATTGCAAAGAACTTTTGCTGGTGAACAAGTTTTTAACAACCAACAGGACAATAGACTATTTGAAAGTGAAAGCCAACAAGCATATGATCGACAGTTTACAAAAACACAACAAGAATTGCTGGCAACCCAACAAGAATTACAAAAGAAAAGTGATGAATTAGCTGCTCGAGAAGCGCAAGCGGAAATAGAACGAGAAAAAGAAGCGGAAAAAACCAAACAAAAAGAAATGCTTTTACAAGCAGCTCTTACACAGGCTCAGCAAAAAGGTCGAATAGAACAACATACGTTACAAGAGTTTCAAACTAAATTAGAACAAAAATTTACACAAAAAGAAGCTGAAGAGCGGGCAAAAACTATTGCCTTAAAGGCTGAATTAAAAAAAGCACGTGAAGAATTAGCTAAAAACATGCAAGAAATAACTGCTACACAAAAATCTCAAGCAACAAAAGGGATTTTAGCAACTATGGCAGAAACAGTCAGCGGATGGTGGTATGGACAAAATAATACCCAGCAGCAAGCTCAGTTATTATTAGACAAACAAAATCAACTTATCAATACTATGGCCAATACACAACAAAATCAAAAGGATCAGCAAGCAATAAAAGATGCGTGGCTAAAATTGCAAAACATGTTATTAACAATTACCCTTGAAAAAGTTTGGAATGTAGCGGCTGCAGAACCTCAAATTACATGGATATATGCTATACAAAACACCTTAAAAACTCTCATTACTACTTATTCTATTATTCCTATTAAAGAAGCTTGCGATATTATAAACAATGCCCTACAAGCATCTAACATAGTAGATTCCGCTCAGCGCGCACTAATTATTACTGCAATAAAAAAACCATTTGAAGAAAGAGAACTGGCAATATTGGCAAAAAAAAAAGAAGAACAGAATATTGAGCAGCGTAAAATTGATAGAAAAAATGAAAGACAACAACGGAAAGAACAAAAAGAACAAGAAATTCGTGAACTAGAAAAGATAAAAAGAGACGCGGAGCGTAAAAAACAAGACGCAATAAATGTAGTTACAACATATAAAAATGAAAAAAATCAATGGAAAGACTTTCTCGCGCAAATAGGACAAAATAAGTATGCAACAAAAGAAGATAACAAAAAATACACACATGAAGCACTTAACAAATCACAATCATTACTTAACCTCGCAACAATTATTCCATCAAAAAATCAGCACAATATATTACAAAAGTTAAAACAAAAGTTTACCTTAGCTCTTTTAGATCAACAAAAAACTAATGAACCCCAATTAAATATTCATCAAAATATGGATCAGTTTAATAATAAGATTAACAAAATATTAGAATAACAATTGATTATAGGATATTTTTTTTGTTACCTATGCAAGAATGCATTCGTTTCGTGTTGTATAAACTGTCCATACGTGCAATTAACAGTATCCGTATAATTTTTACTCATTATCTGATCGTAATTTGGCTGTAGATCAACATTAATGCTTTTTGATTTATTACGATCGCCTCCTAAAAGAACTGGGGGGAAAACTTTAGACGGTTTTTTTAATATTTCTTTCAAGATATTGGGTAAAATATTATGACGATCGTACTTTTTTACTTCATTAGAATCAACAACATTAGATACTACAGGAAACAATAAAAATTTAGTTAATTCAATTTTTTTATTATATAACGCTGAGTAAAATAAAGATGTATATTCTTCATGTCTTTTCTTATTTATTTTTTTATTCATTTTAAGAGATCTAATAACCGCATTTTCATCACTATGCTTTACAAGGTAATAATAAGGAAAATGATTATTTTTTTCATCATAATGATTAATGCGATCACGATCTAAAATATTTGTTCCAGCATTAAATAAAATATTTAACATTTCTGTGTTTTCTTGATTAACACAAGTAATTGCCATAAAATCATGAGCGCCTTCTAATACTTTAGTATTTAATAGTTTATGATTACATTTTTTAGAATCAGCTGTAAGAATTATTTTTACTATACCACTATGATTGTTTACTATCGAATTATATAAATCGACTGATTCAATCAAAGGATAATTATCTTGAGATAATATCCAACGCACTACTTTAGATTTATCACTTTTTGTTGCCGCATTTAATATTTTTTCTAAATTACAATTTTCAAAGTAACCATTTTTGATTAACTTCATTATTGATTCTTCAGGAGCATTTGTTATATCACCTGTTGATCTTTGCGAAGAAAAAATCTCTTTTTCAAAATCCAGTTGAGGTTTTTGTTCTAATAATATGTCGAGTATTGCAGGATTATTCAAACTAGCCATAATTACTTCACAATCTATTTTTGCACCTTCTTGTAATAATAATTTCACTAACTCTGTATTGTTTTCTTTCACGGTTTCACGTAAAAAGCTTGTTACAGGAGGATAACGTTCATCCATGTTGTTTTTGCAATAAATTGATTTGTTTACATCGCAACCACATTCAATCAGCTTTTGTATATTGCTTTCTGTAGCAAAACTATCTAAATTATATCGAGGAACACTTAATTCTGCCCCTACTGCAATAAGTTTTTCTAGTATTTCATCTGTACCTGCCTCTAATGCAAGTGTGATTGGATTTTTTTTATTTTGATCATATACGTCCATACATTCTCTGTTATCTGATTCAACCAAAATTGAAATTAATGATTTAGCTGGATCTATTTTTTTTGCTTTAATAGCAGATTCTAAAAGATAAGAATATCCTATTTTTTTATATTTAAAATAATACCCAGCTTTAATTAATAACCTGCGTGACTCATTATTATTCGCTAGATCCCAATAGTCGTCTGAATGCTTCATTTTATGGAGTAATAAAACAATAGCAGGAAAACAAGATTGTTCAAGGGCTTTTTGTAAATAGTTTTTTTTTATATTCTTTTTTTGACTATTAAAATTTTGAAGAATATTTTTTTCATATTCTTTAAGGCCAGTTGTTATAAAGAACTTACATATTTGCTCTTCTATTTCTTCAAATATTGCTTGAGTATTAGTTTTATCTTTTGATAATGAATCTATATAAGCACGGACTTTGGTATAAGGAAAATAAAATTTTACGCTATTTTTAGTATCTTCTTTTAATTTAAATCTATTATCTACCTTTGTTTTTGTGCGCCATAAATCAAAAAGATTATTGTTTGAATCTCCCCATAGGGTAATATCAGTATATTTAGTATAAATTCCAACGATTTTTTTGTTATCTGATGTTGCATTATTAATCAAAAAATTAAAGTCTTCTTGATTATCTTTATATAAAAACAGATGATCAATAAAATGATTAGTATCTAAAGTTAGAATAGCCTCATTTTTCTCACAAAAATTATAATATTTTTTGTTAGTTAAACGTAGGCAATGCCTTGATTTATAATCTAAATAACTAAAAATAACATTCAATATTTCATCAATAGAAGATATTGATTTCATTCCAATCAATGGCGTAGATAAAAATATAGTTAAAAAAAACCATGTAGATTTCATTTTTTATAAACCCGTAAAAAAAATAGAATATTAATTTAATAATATTCTATTGCAGTATTTTTGTCAAAATTTATAAATCTTATTAAATCGATTAATTATTCATCTTCATTGCCAACATGCAATTCATTATCAAGAATCATTACCCGCTGAATCTTAAGAGCTTTACCCGTTTGCGTATCAACTTCTATCCACGCACCACTCATAACAATTGGTACTGATGTATCTGGTGTAAATCTTACCGGAAGAGCAGAAAGAAAATTATGAATAATTGGCTCTTTCTTCATACCAAGCATAGAATTGAAGGATCCTGTCATTCCCAAATCAGTGATATGTGCTGTGCCGCCTGGTAGAATTCGTTCATCGGCAGTTTGTACATGAGTATGAGTACCAACAATACCGCTTACGCGACCATCAAGAAAAAATGACAGAGCCATTTTTTCTGATGTTGCTTCTGCGTGAAAATCAATAAAAATAATATTAGTTTTTTCCTGCAGCTGATGCACAATAGCATCAGCCTTAACAAAAGGACAGTCAATAAGTTCTTTCATAAACACCCGGCCTTGCAAATTCACAATACCAATTTTATGGCCTTCCACCATAAATGTTGTTACACCAACACCGGGGGTAATAGCAGGAAAATTTGCAGGACGTAATAAATCACTATGTTCTTCAAGATAAGGATAAATCTCCTTATGTCGCCAAATATGATTACCACTCGTGATAACATCAACACCATTATGCTTAAAAAATCGCACGTTTTTTATGGTTATGCCCCTTCCATGGGAACAATTTTCACCATTCACAATAACTGCATTGATGTTATGCGTTTTTTTTATTTTATCGACATGTTTTTGAAATACAGCGCGACCTGCCGCACCAACAACATCACCAATAAAAAGTACGCGCAATGTATTCATAATTACCTTGCATATTCAATTGAACGTTTTTCACGAATAACATTAACTTTTATTTGCCCAGGAAATGTCATTTCTTGTTCAATTCTGCGGGCAAGATTATGTGCAAGTAAATTTGCTTGTTCATCACTTAAACTATCTTCTTCAACAATAACGCGTATTTCACGGCCAGCTTGAACAGCATATGCTTTTTTTACACCTTCAAAAGTTCCGGCAATTTCTTCAAGTTTTTCTAATCGTTTAATATATGCCGTTAATGTTTCTCTTCGTGCACCAGGGCGTGATGCTGAGATAGTATCGGCAATAACGACTATTATTGCATAGATGGAAGCAAATGGCACTTCTTCATGATGCGCAGCAATAGCATTAACAATAGTAGCATTTTCACCACATCGCTTTGCAATATCACCACCAATTGAAGCATGAGGACCTTCTATTTCAGCGGTAACTGCTTTGCCAATATCATGTAAAAGTCCCGCGCGCAATGCCAATGCACCATCAAGACCAAGTTCTTCAGCAATCATACGAGCAAAAACTCCAACTTCTTTACAGTGAACTAAGACATTTTGAGAATAGCTTGTTCTAAAATGTAATTTACCAATTAATGTGATAATTTCAGGATGAATTCCTTGTAAATTAAACTCAAGTACTGCATTTTTGCCATATTCCTGAATAATCTCTTCAATATCTTTTTCACACTGTGCTACAGATTCTTCAATACGTGTCGGATTAATTCTGCCGTCAGTAATAAGCTTTTCTAATGTACGAATAGCAACCTCACGACGTATAGGATTAAAACCAGAAACTGTTATATCAGGAGACTCTCCAATAATAAATTCCATTCCTGTAGCCATTTCTAATGCCTTAATATTTCTGCCTTCTTTACCAATAATCCTTCCCTTCATTTCTTCATTTGGCAAATGGACTATTCCTGATAAATAAGGAGCAACAAGGTCTGCAGTATAGCGCTGCATAGCGCTTACGATAATATTAGTAGCTTTTTCTTTGGCAGTTTGACGAGCTTCCTCTTCAATTTTTTGTACAAATTTTTGACTAGAAAGACGTACTTCAGAATCAATTGTTGCAAATAATGCGCCTTTTGCATCATCTTTTGACATACCGCTAACATGTTCTAACTTTGTTATTAAATCTCCATAAAGAGTCTTTACTTTAGCATCATTAATACGTGCGACATCTTCAAGTCGTGATAGATTACGTTCTTTTTGTTGTAACTCGATCCGCAAGTCGTCTAATTGAACTTCTCTCTTTTCCAAATGTTCGGATTTGACGCTTAATTTTGTTTGTAAACGATCTAATTCAATACGTTCACGTTTAAGCTCTAATTCAAACTCTTTTCTTTTATGATACATTTCATCTTTAATTTTAATTAAAGATGCTTGTTTTTCCGCATCAATATCACGCTTTGTATTTTTTAATTGATCTTTAGAATCGCTAAGAAAAAGAGACGCTGTTGTAAATTTTTTATATGCAAAAAATAAAAATATTACTGCAGCAACAAAAATAATGGCATTCATGCCTATAAAAAAAATAGATATATCTATCATGGGTATTCCTAAATAGTAAACAGGTATTAACCTGTAATCTAATTGACAATAAAAAAGTGCTATACGCAGATGATATTAGCGATTACTCACGGAATACACACAATAAAAAAATTATTTCGTTATTAAATGTGTACCATTACACATTTAATAACGATAGTTCTTGATCAATATAATTTTTTAGAGCTACTATTTTCTGTTCATTACTATCATGTTCATGTTCATATCGCAATAATTTATTTGCAAAACGTAATGCTGACAATATTGCTATCTTTTTTACATCAGTAATTGCAAAGTGATTGCTTATCTCTTTCATAGATGCATCAATCATTGTTGCAGCTTTTATTACCAATGCTTCAGGTTCATCACTTGAAAGAATATAGTATTCTTCGAAAATTTGTACTTTATAACTTCTTTTATCATTTATCATAGTTGATTTTCATTTTCAACAATTGAATCAATACTTTTTATCAAATCGTCAAGAACTAAAAGAGTTATAGATCGTTCTTCCGTAAGTTCCTGAACATGATCCGTTTCTTTAAGCACTGACTGCTCTATTGTATTTAATTGAAAATTCAATTGTGCATTACCCCTAGTAAGCTCATCATTTTCTGCTTTCAACTGAACATTTTCACTTATTAATAAATCATACTTTGATTGCAAAATAGTATATTGTCCTTTTATATCCTTCATTATTGCAATCAAAGTTTTTATTCTTTCTTCAAGAATTAGTGCTACTTCCATAAGTCTCCTTTTTTAATCTTCATTATTGAAAGTTAGTCTAATGATTTATAAAAAATAAAGTCAAGAAAAACTATTGTTTAGTTATCTCAACAAGTCGGAAAAATGCTGCTGGTTCAAATATTGATAACTGACTTAACATTTTTCTATTAAGATCAATGTTTGCAAGCTTTAAACCATGTATGAATTTACTATATGATGTTTCATGTTGCCTTACAGAAGCGGTGATGCGAGCAATAAACAAGGAACGCATATCACGTTTATATAATTTTCTACTTTTAAACGCAAAAGCCCACGCGCGCAATAATGTTTCATGAGCTCTTTTAAAGATATTTTTGCGTTGTCCCCAAAAACCTTTAGTTTTGTTTAATAGACGTTTATGTCTTTTTTTTGTAACCGTACCGCGTTTAACTCGTGACATTGTTAATTCCTATATAATTAATTATTGATTATAGTTTGTTCTTAATTTGGTAATAAAAGTTTGATTCTCGGCAAATCAGCAGGAGTGAAATAGGTAGCTTGACGCAATTGACGATTTGTTTTAGCACTAGCTCGTGTCATCAAATGACGCCTATACGCTTTTCCACGTTTAATTTTAACTATTTTACCGCCCGTTTTTGAAAAACGCTTTTTTGCTGAAGAATTTGTTTTCATTTTTATTTTAGTTATTTTTGCCATTCTCTGTTCCTAGATTACATTTATTTTAAATAATAAATACGTGACCACATTTTACCCATTTTTGAATCTTGTTCTTGCACAAGATTATGTGCCCATTCATATTCTTCAAAACTTTTTTGAATTTTAGCAAAAAGTTCTGATCCTCGAATGTCTTTAGTTGCCATTTCTCGCCCTTTAAATGAAAGGGTTATTTTTACTCGTTTGCCTGAAGTTAAAAATTGTACTGTTTGTTTAATCTTTGTTTGATAGTCATGTTCACCAATTTTAGGATTCATTTTTATTTCTTTTATCTGAATCACCTTTTGATGTTTTTTCGCCTCAATAGTCTTTTTTTTCTTTTCATAAAGAATTTTGCCAAAATCCATAATTTTCACAACAGGAATACCGTCTTTTCCTGTTGCCGCTATCAAGACTAAATCAAGCCCAGCTTCTTCTGCCTGACGTAAAGCTTGATTTCTACCAATAATACCAATATTTTCACCGTCTTGCGTTATAAGTTGAACATTTTCAGCGCGAATTTGCTGATTAATCAATGGAACGTTCTCTTTTCTTTCCTTCAACATATACCTTTTTCTCTCAATCAATTATTTATTTCTTTTTTTTTATTCACATTCTGCACTATTTTCATTTGTTTCCACATCAGGTTCAGATAAAAATAAAGCATTTTTTTCTATTTTTATTGCATCAATAACTTTTACATAAATCTCATTAAAATTCTGAGTTATTTTTAAATGTTGCAAAACTTGATCACGACCTTGAGCTATTTTTACATCATTAAATGCAAACCATGAACCCGCTTGAGTAATTATTTTAAAATGTAAAGCTGCATCAAGAAGATCAAGCTCTTTACTAATGCCTTCGCTAAACAATAAATCAAGTTCAACTTGTTTAAAGGGAGGCGCTACTTTATTTTTTACAACACGAACACGAACACGATTTCCAATAGTAACATCATTTTTTTTAAGGCTAGCTATTTTGCGAACATCAAGTCTTACTGATGCATAAAATTTTAATGCATTACCGCCAGTGGTTGTTTCTTTATTCGCAAAAGGCATTGCACCGATATTTTGTCGAATTTGATTAATAAAAATAAGGACTGTTTTTGATTTATGAATAACAGGAGTCAATTTACGTAAAGCTTGTGACATAAGTCGTGCTTGTAAACCCATATGAGAATCCCCCATATCCCCTTCTAATTCTGCCTTAGGTACCAAAGCTGCGACAGAGTCAATAACAATGACATCTATAGCACCTGATCGGATAAGCATTTCAGTGATATCAAGAGCTTGCTCACCATAGTCTGGCTGAGAAATGATTAATTCTTCAGCATTAATACCCAAACCTTTAGCGTACGTAACATCAAGTGCATGCTCAGCATCAATAAACGCACAAATTCCACCACGTTTTTGCGATTGAGCGATAACATGCATAGCTAAAGTTGTTTTACCGGAGGCTTCTGGTCCAAATATTTCAATAATTCTGCCAACTGGTAACCCACCAATGCCAATCGCACGATCAATGAGAATAGATCCCGTTGAAACAGCTTCGATATTGTTATTAGTAGAGTCTCCAAGCTTCATAACAGCGCCACTGCCATATTGCTTGTCAATTTGTGAAAAAGTTACTTCAAGCATTTTCTTTTTCATAGAAAGCTCGGTCTGATTTTTGTCTTTTATGCGCTCTTCTTGCGTAACACTCGGTGATTTTATTTTCATTCTGAATATTCTTTATCTGTTATAAGTATTGACTCATTAGTTTCTATTGTAGCATTTCTATGCAAAGAAGCAACAAAGCTCTCTATATGACTATTTATGCTATACGGCGTTAATGTTCTTTTTATGGCTTTCTGTGCCATATCAAAATCACTTTGAATAAATTCTTGAATAGCATCGACTTTAATCAAAAAACTCACTTTTTCGCCATTATGAACAGTTATTGATCCTACTTTATCAAGTTTAAGCATGTTTTTTGACGGAAGTTCTTTTTTTTCTAGTTCTTGCATCTTTTTATCATCATGAGGATCTATCATATCCGTATAGCGCAAAGGTACATTAAGTTCCTTAGCAATGACATCAAATGAAGAACTTAATGCTGCCAATTTTGCATGTTTTATATCTTGTAGCATTTCTTCACGTGCACGTTGTTCGTGCACATCATTTATCACAATTTCTTTAATCGAATTAAAATCTGGAAGGTTACGTTCAACAATACGCGTTAACAAGGTAGCGTAACCTATTCCATCTTCTATAAAAAATCCATACTGATCTTGTTTGCTATCAAAAAGTTCTCGTGAAAGAAGTGTATCATTTTTGATTATTCCATCAACAAATTCTTTATTTGTGCCTTTTTGCGCAATAAATGCCTCGAGCGTTTTTGTATCACCTTTTGCTATAAGTGTTTTAAGATCACTAGAAAAGCTTTTTTTGAACTGCTTTTCTATCAATATATTTTTAATTTCATTGTGCACTTCAGCTATAGGTTTATATACGCGAGGAATACGCCTAACTAATTGTATAATAACTTTTCCATCTTTCGTATCTATTACCGATGAAATTTCATTATTATTTGTTAGAGCAAATGCTTCTTCTTCAAAAGATCCTTTTTTTTCACCACGAGCAAATGGTTCAAGCAACGTCCATGAATGTTTCCATGGTGATGATGGATTTTCTATTATATCATCGCGCACCATTTCAAGAGAGACACCGGGAAATTTTGATAATTGTTTTTCGGTTATTTGTTGAACTTGTATTTTAACAGGCTCATGTACATAATTATTAACTTTATTGTTGTTGTAATATTCATTAATTTGTTCTGGCGATATGGTGATTCCATAACTTTTTGGATCAAATCTCCACACCAAACCACTACGTTTTTCTGGATCCCAATAACGACGATGATGTGTGCTTTCCTTGGTATAAAATTCACGTGCATTTTCATCGCTTATAGCATTTTTCTTTTCAGCTATAAAATATGAATCAAATGAGAAAGTAAGATATGAAAATTTCTTACTAAGATTTTGTTTGATAAATTCTTGTTTCAGCTCAAAAGTAGGAATATAACATGAAGATGTTATAAACTGTAGATATTGTAGTTGAGCTAAACTATTTTCAATTTTACTTTCAAAATCACGAATTGAAATACCTTTATGCTGTAAGAATATTTTAAGTGTTTCAATTTTTAATGTTCCAGCAGAATCAAAAAGAAATGCAGGTAAAACACTTGATAAATATTGTCGGGCAAATTGAGCATTATTAATGCTTTTTGTTATAAAACTTGGATGAATATAAATCCCTAATGCAGCAATAGATTGATCCATTAATGCTTTTTTTATTAATATTTCGCAAGCTAATGATTTGGAATCAGTTTGCAGATGCAGTGAATGCATTAATAGGTCTGCATATTGACCATATTGAGCACGAATTTGAGCAAGGAATTCATTCTGTTCAGCAACTTCTTGCGCAAATACTTTATAAGGTATTTTTTCGTTATTAACTTTTAATGCCCATTCTGTTCCGGTTGAATGGTACTGCATTAATGAAGGAATTGAGATCATACTAGCGGCTATAATAATGACAATAAGAAAAGCAATATATCGAAATGTTGATTGTTTAAATTGATTGCGAATAGTGATAATCATAATATGTACCTTAAACCTTTCTTTGTACCTTTTGCATTACTTAACAATTACGTACGCATATATCTTTTATATTTTCTTCTTTCGCTATCCTATTAATCAGTTGATCTAGTTCATTTTTATCAGAATAGGTAGTTGTTACCACTTGATACCAATATGATGATCGGCCTTTTACGGTTTTACTAACGCGTTTTTTTAGCTCCGTTTCAATTCCCTTAGCTGCAAGCTTTTTTACAAATAGCTGAGCAGCTTTTTCAGTTCCAAATCCTATGAGCTGTGCATAATAATGTTGCGCATTGTTTTGATCGACATTATTAGCGTGATGCGTATTGTTGTTATGCGTTAACGGCAATGCGATTTCGTTAATAATTTTTTCTGTTGTCATATTTTCAGGCAATAAAGATAAAGCATTCCTGTTTTCATTTTCATTATGTAGGGTATCAAAATCATCTATTGCACAGTTTATATTTGCAGAAACATCCGAACGAAGCACGTGACCATATTGTTCAATAACACTTTTTTTACCTAGAAAATATCCCGTTATAAAAATAGAAAAAACGATGAATATCATTCCTGCAACAATAAAACTCAGTTGCCTATTAGTTATATAGAGACCTTGATTGTCTTTACAAAAACAATTTTTAACTTCAGAGAATGATTGCCCATGAGAATCTTTCCACTTATTCATGATTTCTATCCAATGAAAATCGTTGTAACAACTCGTTTATATATAAATCCATATCGACATTTGTCAAATTTACTGTCTCAATACAGTCAATATTAGAATTAGTATACTTTGTTTCTCTTTTTATTTCACGTTCTAATTTGCCCCAAAACGTACATTGGCGCTTTGCATATTGTCTTGTTTTTATATTTATTTGATTAATCAATAGAGAGTGCGATATTATTGATTTTTCATGAGATAAGTAATTAAAAATTTCATTATAACCGATCATATTTTTCTGTTGCAAAAAATTTTTCCATGGTGTATCAATTAATGCCTTTGCTTCATCAATCCAACCATGCTGTATCATTTCAACAACCCTGTTTTCTATACGACTTATCAAATCCTGACGATCTCTCGTTACAAATAAGAGAAAAAAATTCATTTCTGGCTTATATGTAGGCGCATATGATGAGGGTAGTTTTTTAGTTGCATGCCATATAGCTAATGCGCGATTAATGCGATAAATATCTGTTTTAGCTATACTTAATGCTCGATGGGGATCGATCATATAAAGCTCATCCCACATAGTAGTATTTTTTGAATAGAGATGTGATATGTCGCCACACTGGATTACTTCCTGCGGAGGAAAGAACAACGAATATAAATAGAAACTGCTACCTCCAACAATAATTGGTATCTTATTACGTTGAATTATATCACGCACTGTTTTATATAATAACATTCGATACTCTGACACCGTATAATTAACAGGTTGATCAATTATGTCAAAGAGATGATGAGGCGTTATACTATTTTTCCAATCTGGCTTTGCTGTTCCAATTGATACAGAAGTATAAAATTGTCCCATATCCATATTAATTATTTCAGCAGGAACATGTTCAGCAATTTTAAGAGCCATATCAGTTTTACCAGTACCAGTTGGTCCGTAAAGAATCAACATACATGGATTACTAATTATTTGTTTTTTCATAACAATAAGCATACATGAAAGTTTTTTTTTGTAACCCCCCATGCACGCTTATTGTTAAAAAACTCTATTTTTACGCAGCTCGCGCTTGATTTTTTTTATTTTGTGGTAGAACTAATTCTTTTAATTGTTGTGCTGCCTCAGCACTATCTATTTTTGTTACAATCGAAATTTCTTCAATAAGTAAGTTTTCTGTCTGTTGTAATAAATTTTTTTCACCAAAAGAAAGCTCTTTATTAATTTCGATATGCCTAAGATCTCTATAAATAGCACATAGCTCTAAAAGGTTTCCGCTACGCAATTTTCCTTGATATTCTTTATTACGTTTGTTCCAGTTAGTTACTACCGTATCAAATTGCTTTGACACTATTGGTTGTGCTAATAATTTAAAAATATCATGTATATATTCGGTAGAACTAAGAGGCCTAATTCCTACAGCTGTCGCATTATCTGTTGGAACAAGAATAGTCATATCCTTATTAAGAAAGCGTAATTCGAAAAACTGCAATGATCGACCAGCTATTTTTTTTTCAATAATACAGCTTATAACAGCTACTCCGTGACCTGGATAAACAACTTTTTCATTGTGAACAAACATAAACTATCCCTTCATAAAAAGGTAAGCTTTTCACAAGAAATATTATTTACACATATAATAATAGTAGCATAAATTTATTTAATATTTAAGCACAGCAATAAATCTATAGCAATATCATGAGCAATTATTTTTAGCGAGGAATTAAAGCTAATAAAAATGTTCAATAACAAAATGTTTTTCCTGTTTTTGTATTATTACTCAAGAAAACAAAATTAACAAACATAAGCCAATTTTGTTTTTATTTACCGAATATTTGCTTTAAAAATTCAATTGGATTAAAAAACAATATCTTTAAAAGTTATTATTTTTTTATATGCATTATTAAATAATAAGCTATAAATAAGAATATTGATAGAGAACACCATCATATAGCACACTATAGACAAATAAACCTTTAAACCTTCTCTACAATCTAAAAATGAATAGCCAATCGTTAAAAAGATATCATTTACTTATACATTAAAGCTGATTTTGCCTGAATTAAACAAAAAATAGCATTACAAAATTAAGCCCATGTTATATATTTACAACCCTAAAAAAATAAGAATCATTATCTTAAGCCAAAATAATGATTCTTATTTTTTACACTACTAATACATACGATTTAAAAAAGACTACAACCCTTACTTTTTTTACTTTCTTCTTCCATTTCCCTTAATTCTTTTTGATAGTTATTTTTATGTTTTTCTTCTTCTTCTTTTAAACTTTCTTTTGTTTTAAATCCGTTTTCTATCATTAACGAAATTCCACCTAATTCAGGAAAAGCAGATTTGTAACTTCTGTCTAAAATTGTTAGCTGCTTAGAACCAGGACAACGTGCAATATGATTTTTTATATCGAAAGGATCATTTTCAACCAAATATTTAAAAGCATCTTTATTTTTGGCATCATTGGCAGCAGAAAGCAATATAAAATATTGATTCGCTAACCTAGAAGACTTTGGTCTAACATCATGCTCATAGTTATAATCATTATCCCCCTGATCCTTCTCAATCAATAATGCATTATTTAATAATTGTTTTAATTGTTTTTCCTCAAAGCTCCCGTATAAAACCTGGACTAATTCAAAAATAACTGGATTGGTACCGTCGTTAACCAAAACAGATTTATTTTTATTTTCATCCAGAAAATAGTTAAGTGCTAAAGGATGATTAACAACAGTGAATAGTTTTTTCAAATTACCTACTTGCTCTAATCCCTTTTGAGCAAGAGTTTCCCATTTATCATAATTATTATAATGAACATTATTTCCCCAAGTATAACATTCCTTTTTATATGGATTAATTGATATGCATGATCCATGATAACCATGCACTTTTACTATAGGAACATAATTTTTTAAACAAAATTCTGGATTTTTATCTTGACAGAAAATTGCTAAATTGCGCTCACCAACAGTTTTAACAACCTCATGATTATCTTTATTTGTCATTGCAAAAGGTATCGGATCATTAAGAAAATTAACTATCGTTTCTTTGCGTTCATTTGGCAAATTATTAAGTGTAGCTAGCGCACCATCGTTATTTTCCATAGAAAACACATGCGATGACAGTGTCACAAGACACATAAGAATCTTTATTTTTAACACAAAACTATTCATGCAAGCACCTCGCAAACTGAAATTTTTAAAAAATATATATAAACTCTTTTAATATACTTAAAAAAAAGATACTTTGCAATTTAGTAATTATTAACAATTCAAAAGAACATCGAATTAAGAATTTTGCACGTTAAACAACTTACTCAAAAAACAGCAACCCACACCTTCCCCTTTAAGAGATTTTTATCTTAAAAGTTGAACCTCAGTGATTTTTAAAAAGAATTAAATTAATTTAATTTAAAAACTTAAAAGAGAGTTAACTTTTTAAATAATTTTTTTATTTTATTTTTAAAAAACGTATATTGGTACGATTAACTGATGATATTTAAATTGCGTGCGATTGGTACTTTTGGCACTGATTAATTTAATAATGTTGCAATTTTTCTGACAGAAATTTTTTTATTCTTCCATTTTGAGCAACAAACTTCGCAGGACGGCATCGATTATTCTTACTTTATCCCCTTATTTTCTTTCTACCTTTCTTTCTGTTTTTATTCTTTCCATTTTTTATTCTTTCCATGGTATCTTTGTTCTATAGTATAGGTAAGGTATGTATACGCTTTATTTTTTTATTCTTTATCCTATTATTTCTTTTATCTCTTTATCCTAATTCCTTTGTTACTTTGTTACTTTTATATCCCTATATCTCTTTATTCTATATTTCTTATCCTATATTTCTCTTTCTCCTTGATCCTATACCCCTTTCTCCTTGATCCTATATTCCTTATCCCTATTATCCCTATATTTCTTTTTCTCCTTAATTATATCTATATATCTTTGTCTCATTGTCTCCTAGTTTCCTTTATATCCCTAGTTTCCTTTATATCCCTAGTTTCCTTTATACCCCTAGTTTCCTTTATATCCCTATATCTCTTTGCCTCCTTTTAACGGAGTCTTCTGTCACCCCACCTTCGTAATCTTCTTCGTGGATTCGGTGGGGTGACAGAAGGACGGAGTTCTCGCTCCAATCGTTGTCTCGCCGCTGTTTACTCCTGGTTCTCTATCCTTTCTTACCAATAACGCGTTATCCGACATAATCGGATAAAATGGTAAAACATATCAATTTCAATTAAATTTACAAAAAACTCAAATACAAGTCTTAGCGTGTTACACTAATATTTTTTGAGTTTGCAATTGACAGACCATATTTTTTTGTTATTCTATAAAAAGAGCTGTAAACAGGTACTATTATATGACAATATGAGTGTAATCTTAGAGATTCTCCTAAAAAATGTCATAAATAAGTAGACCAAATGTAATATAAAAACACAATACAAAGGATCAGAATGGCAAAAATAATTGGTATCGATTTAGGTACAACTAACTCAGTTGTGGCATTTATGGAAGGCGGTCAGCCAAAAGTAATACCGAACAAAGAAGGCGCAAACACAACCCCTTCTATCGTTGCATATACAAAAGATGGAAGTCGACTTGTAGGTGTTTTAGCAAAACGCCAAGCGGTAACAAATCCAACCAATACACTCGCATCAGTAAAGCGATTTATTGGCGTTAAATATGATATAGCCGCAAAACAAGCTAAAAACATATCTTATAAAATTTCACGCGGCAGCAATGATGAAGTAGTTATTGAAGCTCAAGGTAAAAATTTTACACCACAAGAAATTTCCGCTGCAATATTAAGCTATTTAAAACAAACAGCAGAGGACTATCTTGGACAAAAAGTAACTGAAGCAGTTATAACTGTTCCAGCTTACTTTAACGACGCCCAACGTCAAGCAACAAAAGATGCTGGTAAAATCGCAGGACTTGAAGTTAAACGTATTATCAATGAACCAACAGCAGCTGCATTAGCATATGGTGCCGACAAAAAAGGTAATTCAACAATAGCAGTATTCGATTTTGGTGGCGGTACATTTGACGTTTCAATTTTAGAAATATGTAATGGTGTTATCGAAGTTAAATCAACAAACGGCGACACCATGCTTGGTGGTGATGATGTTGACCATAAACTAATCAATTTTTTAACTGAAGAATTCAAAAAAGAACAAGGTATTGATCTTAGCGCTGATAAGATGGCACTACAACGTCTTAAAGAAGCTGCAGAAAAAGCAAAAATCGAACTATCATCAATGTTAGAAACAGAAATTAACTTACCTTACCTAACAGCGGATGCTTCTGGACCTAAACATTTTAACATAAAAATATCACGCGCTAAACTTGAAGATCTTTGCGCGGATATCTTTGCTCGTTTAATTAAACCATGCACACAAGCATTATCTGATGCTAAATTAACAACCAAAGACATCAATGAAGTTATTCTTGTTGGTGGTTCAACACGTATCCCTAAAGTACAGCAAATTGTTAAAGAAACATTTAACAGAGAGCCAAATAAATCAGTTAACCCTGATGAAGTTGTAGCTCTTGGTGCAGCATTACAAGGTGGTATTCTAGCTGGTGACGTAACTGATGTTTTACTTCTTGATGTAACACCTCTTTCTCTTGGTATTGAAACATTGGGCGGAATTGCAACTAAATTAATAACAAGAAACACAACAATCCCTACCCGTAAATCTCAGGTTTTTTCAACAGCAGAAGACGGACAAACAGCAGTAGATATCCGTGTAGTACAAGGTGAACGTGAATTTGCAAAAGACAACAAAGTACTTGGCCAATTTATGCTCGAAGGTATTCCAGCAGCTCCACGTGGTACACCTCAAATCGAAGTAACGTTTGACATTGATGCTAATGGTATCGTGAGTGTTTCTGCTAAAGATAAAGCAACCGGTAAAGAACAAAAAATATCCATTACCAACAGCAGTGGATTATCTAAAGAAGAAATTGAACGCATGGTACAAGATGCTCAGCTTCACGAAGATGAAGATAAAAAAGCACGTGAAGCAATTGAAAAGCGTAATCAGCTTGACAACACGATTTTAGGCGTTGAAAAAACTATCAGAGAAAACAAAGAAAAACTTTCTCAAGAAGAAGTAACTGCAACAGAACAAGCTATTGAAAAAGCAAAAGCAGCCCTTGTCGAACATGCAGATCATCCTGCTGGACTTCAAAGAGCTCATGATGAATTAACACAAGCTTCATACAAAATTGCTGAAACTCTTTATAAACAACAACCAACAGGTGACGCTTCTGCTGCAAAAGAAAATGCTCCACAACAAGACGAACCAATAGACGCTGAAATTCAAGAATAATAAAATACTACATTCCCTTGGCTTATAAAAAAGGCCAAGGGACCACCAAATACAACCCAATTAATCCAAACACAAACAAGCCAAAAACGCTACCTATTAGCCCTATAAAATATCTATTTATATATATATTCTCTATGAATAATATACATAAACCTTTATAAAAAATATCTACCATACCTTTAAGCTTATAATTCAATTTAACTAATCGAAGATTTTTACCATCATTATTGTCAATTGATTCATCTAATAATATTAAAAAAAATTGTTTATAATCTCTTTTAATATTACTTTTATAAAAACTTATCATCCCTGCAGAAGGCAATGTTTTATATTTTTTAGGAATTGTACAAAGATAACGATATCCAGTGGCGTAAATTTCGACAAATTGATCTGTATACGATTCACTCTCCCTATTCTTTTCTTTATATTGATTAAAAAAAATTATCCCATCATACAAATTATGAGAAAATTTTCCTATATTATTTGCATAAGTAAAAAATCGACCCCCTACTCTATTCTCAGTATCTATACTAAAATTTATTATATGATAAAGCTTACAATCATTTTTTTCACTTCTTTTTTCAAGGTAAACAAAAATAGTATCTCCACTTTTTATTTTATTTAATTCCGATAAATCAATTGCTCCAAATGGTCTTTCTGTTGCTTCATCGATCATAATTCTTGGAAAAGCTCCCCCTCCACTTATTACAACAGACTGTATTTTTTCTTGTTGCAAATCAATAGGATATTTCAAAGTATTATTAATAGCATAAAAAGGTAAAGTTATAGATGTATATGGCAATGGAAGCTTTGGCTTAATATAAGCATTATGCCCAGTAGCATAATTAAGGGGACCTTTCCATGGTATATATTCAAATATATATATTACAGGATCCCATAATATTTCCATAGATAATTCCTTATTTAAATAATTATCTATATCCTTTAAATACCATTTACTAATCGATTTTAACCTATAGATTTCTTGTAATCCGTTATATTGACCCGTCTTCTTTCTTATCTCATCATAAATTAACTTTCTTATGTCAAAATTAAGTTCTGAAAAAGAACTATCTTTTAACTCTGCTAAATAACAATTATTACTACCTATCAATACAAACAAAACAAAAATATAACGCAAAAAAAATCTTTTCATCAAACACACCACACATTATTGATATAGTAAAAACAACAAAAAACGCCACCCATAAACGCAATCATATAAATGATTCTATTGATAAATTTATTAAACTTTTTCTTATCATCTTTATGAATTTCTTCACAATTTACTTCATTATCTGACTTTTCCTTGTCATCTTTATGAATTTCTTCACAATTTACTTCATTATTATTGGACTTATTCTTATAATCTTCATAAATTTTTTTACAGTTTACTTCATTATAAAAAACAGCTTCTGCGTCGTATGAGTTATGTACTATACAAGTAGTAGAGGGTCTCGTATCATAAAGCCATGCAAAAACAGTATACATTTGACCATTAACGCCGTCTTTAACATAAAAGCATTGTTGCGTATACTTATCCTTACCACAATCTACAAAAGAATTTTGCACTACTGCAATTCTATCTAACGGCATATTGGGATAATTTCTAACAGAACCTATAGGATTACAATAAGCACCAAACTTATTCCTTACCTTATTATCAAATACTGTCCCGCATTTTTTACTGCAATAAAATTCTCTTATAAAACAAAGAGATGTAGCAGAACCAACTGTACAATAAAAAAATATATTATCTCCTTCTGGAATATTTTTCAATTCTTCAACTCGTAATGCAGCAAAAGGCATTTTTGTATTTTCATCAATCAAAATCCTAGAAAATGCACCCTGGCCACCAATCATAACAAGTAATGGATCATTCATATTAACTGTATTAACGCTATTTTGTTGAACTATTTTATCTATTCCACTAATTGTACCATACGCTAAACATAGTTGTTCATAGTCAACAGCACGCAAACAATCATGTTCCACCAAATCAAAATCATTAAATTTTAAAAAGAAAAATTCATAATTAGCCCACAAAATATCGAGAGTCTTTTTAGTTGATAAATATCTTTGTACATCTACTTTAAAATCTTTACTAACCAATTGCAATTTTATAATATGGGAAATATCTTCTCCCCGAAAATCCGATTTTGTAATAAAATTTTTTTTCTTTTTTATAACGTTATCTTCAGATTGATTAATCAGGCAATCATAAATATTTCCTTTTATATCAGACAGCATAGAAAAAAAACTAATTTCAGAACAACATACATCAACAAAAAACAACAATAAAAAAAATGCTTTGAAAAAAAACATAAAAAATACACACCTAAAAATCATAATTGTATAACAATATAAATAGCATTAGTATATATATAACCAAATATAAAAACCATTTGAAACATACTATAATTTATTTTATATATGAGACCGGTCACCTACTATAAACTCTTTTCTTATTACTCACCAATGTATTACAATTTCTAAAAAAACAGAATAATAATAAAGAAAAAACACTATGCAAAAAAAAAATAAACAATATATTCCTTATACCTTTTGCATTTTAACTATCATGGTAACGATCAATTCTTCTATTTACTACGCAAAAAATAAAACCAAAAATAGATCATTTTCTTTAAGACAATTAATAACCGATAAATTGGGTATTACTTCAATTCAAATTAAAAAAATTATAACACCATATTCAGTAGAAGAATTACAAAACATTGTACGCAAAACTCATGAACCGATTTCTATTGCTGGTGAATGCTATAGTCAAGGTGGACAAGTTGCATACCCAGATGGCATTATCATTAACATGAAACAATTAAACAAAATAATAGAATTTAATTATGAACAAAAAACTATTACGATACAAGCAGGAGCAACGTGGTATGATATACAAAAATATATAGATCCTTATAATCTATCAATTGCCGCAATGCAATCTTATAATAATTTTAGCATAGGTGGATCGCTCAGCGTTAATGTTCATGGTCGCGACACAACCTATTGCCAGTTAATTAATACCGTACAATCAATACAAATTATAACTGCTGATGGATCTCTTGTTGTTGCAGACAGGACAAATAATAAAGACTTATTTTGCGCGGCTATTGGAGGCTATGGATTACTAGGTATTATTACACAAGCAACATTAAAACTAACAGATAATATACCCTTAGAACGCCAAGCAAAAATATGTCATTTAAAAAAACATACCAAAGCATTTCAAAGTAACATTGCACCAGATGAATCGATTGTTTTTTACAATGCCGATATATTTCCCAAGAGATATAACAAATGTCTTATTACAACATGGCACGCAACAAACAAAACTGTAACCGATCAAATACGCCTTCGCCCCCAAAATACTCCATTCTATCTCATAGACAAAACCTTAGAACTTTTTATTAAACGAATTCCATTTGCAAAATTACTTCGCCCACTATTTGAAGAATTAAAAATAAAAAAACCATTAATTGTATGGCGAAATAATGAAATGAGTTATTCGCTTAACCAACTGGCTCTAAATTATCATTTACCAACTACTATGACTCTTCAAGAATATTTTGTACCTATAGAACACGCTGATGCATTCACACAAAAATTATGCTCAATTATCAAAAAAAATTGGGTAAATGTGCTCAATATATCTATTCGATACGTTAAACCTGATCAAACATCAATTATGTCCTATGCCCAAAAGGAATCCTTTTCCTTTGTACTGTATCTCAATATGATCAATACACAAAAATATATTAATCGATCTTGTATATGGACACAAAAAATAATTGACGCCGCGCTTGGTTATAATGGCTCATATTATTTACCTTACATTATGTGTGCAACCCCAAAACAATTTAACCAAGCGTATCCACAATTTAAAAAACTTCTAGAAATAAAAAAAATCTATGATCCTACTAATAAATTTCGCAATATGTTATGGAAAAAGTATGCTCAATTTTCTTAAAAAGAGGACAATAATGAAAAACTTTCGATTTTATATAACAATAATTATTGCATATTCTTGTTGTACGCTTACATCACCAACACATAGCATGGACACCATTATCCATACAATAGATGATATTATGCATGAAAATCTACATACGCTACATCAAGAACTTGAAACACTTGCAGAAACATTAACACCAAAACTTGTAAAACACATAAGCAATCACGAAGAATCTACAATAACAAATAATCCGCACAGATTAAAAGAAACTAACATATTACATAGCACAAGCATTAGCCATGAAGAACAGCAATACCTTAAAGAGCGATTACCAATAGTCAAAGCAGCTCTTGAAAAAATGCTCCAAAGACCACTAAAAAATGAGCACGTTCCAAAAATTGCTTTTATCACTAGCGGTGGTGGATACCGCGCAATGCTGTGTACAACAGGGTCATTATGCGCTGCACAAGAACTAGGTCTTCTTGACGCTATTACCTATATAACAGCACTGTCTGGCTCCACATGGGCTGTTGCACCATGGATAAGCACTAAAAAGCCAATTCTAGAATTTAAAGATTACTTACAAAAATGTGCCGCTAAATCATTTTTTGATCTTACCAAAGAAGAAAAATTACTCATAGCTCATATAATTGCAGTAAAAAAAATATACGAACAACCTCGCACCTTAGTAGATCCCTATGGAGATTTACTTGCCAATAGACTCCTTGAAGCATTAGGAGACTTACGACAAAATACGTATTTATCAGATCAAGCTACAATAATCGAAAACGGTTCATATCCTTATCCAATATATACAGTAACGGATGGCAGAGAACATCAAACCGATCCAACATGGTATGAATTTACCCCCCACACAGTTCGGAATTTTACTCATAATATACATATACCAACATGGGCATTTGGAAGAACATTCAAAAAAGGACAATCAACTAATGATGCTCCAGAAAAACCACTTGGCTACATATTAGGAACTTGCGGATCAGCTTTTGCTGCAAACATAGAAACAATAGTAAAGTCAGTCATAAAAAATAAACCTCTGCAAGAAGACATAAAAACAATTACTCATCCAATAGCAACTCACAGACCACTACATTTTTGTGCAAAAGTATCAAATTATATGTATAAAATGGAAAATCTCGACAACACAGGATTATCAAAGAAAAAACATCTTAAATTAGTCGATGCCGGACTGACATGTAATTTACCCTATTTACCAGTCAGTGGCATATGTAAAGAACGAGCTCCAGAAATATTATTCTTTTTAGATGCATCAGCAGGACACATAGGAGGAGAGTTGCATAAAGTTGCTATGGACGCAAAAAAACACAACCTTCATTTCCCTGAAATTGATTTAACTGACATAGATAAAAAAACAATAAGTATTTTTAAAGATGAAAAGAATACAAACGCTCCCGTTGTTATTTATATGCCACGTATCAGCGATAAAGAATTATGGGAAAAAAATAAAACTAACTCAGAATTTAAAAATTATCAACTCTCCGGATTTGATCTTAATCATGAAACTGATCATGGATTTTGTGCAACTAAGCATTTTCACTATACGCCAGAACATTCCTCACAAGTAATGGACCAAACAATGTTTAATATGATAACAAGTAAACAAGCTATCATAGATACACTCAATTGGGTAATAGATAGAAAATAAAAATTAGCACAAACAAATTTATTATTAATAAACCCCCGAATATATATTCGGGGGTTTATTAATAATAAATTCCATATCTATCAAATATGCGCAATCACTAATATTTCACTAAAGATTAACTCTATTAATCCATTTTCTTTTTGTGGAACTTCTTTCAGATATTCAGTCACAATATCATTAAAAAATTCTTGCTGTAGCGCTTGTGGAATTCTATCTTTTTGTGCTGGAATAGCACTCATTAAACCGATAAATTCTTCTTTTGTAACTAAAATAGAAGGCCTTTCAATTATCTTCACCGTACTATTGCTAAATCCTGCATCTCGTAATAACTCTATTAATGCAACTTCATTACATGGATAATAAGGCACTTCATAATCTACAAAAAACTTACACCACTTTTCATGAGTGAACATTTTGTACCGAGCTCGTAATTCAGCATCATTCTCATTTGAAACAATAGCAACAAATCTTCCTCCACCAGGCTTCAATAATGTAGCAATATTTTTTAATGCTCGCGATTGATTTTTTATCCATGATAAAGATAAAAATGCTAACGCAATATCATATTTTCCAAGTAATTTAAATTCATTAAGCAAGCTATCGAAAGAGGTACCCTCTGATATATCTTTCACCGAAAAAGATAGATTAGTTCGTTGATGATTATCACAAGCATAGCGAATCATTTCTAATGAAACATCAATACCCTCTACAAATCCACCATCCAAAAGTTTACCAGCAATTTTTTCTGTTATTCTGCCATCTCTGCATCCAATATCAAGCACCAATTCGTTTCCGGCAAAGAAAATCTCTGATAAAACACTCATTGCCAATTCATACTGAAATGAAGAATTTTCTTGATATCTCTGAGCATCCCATTCATGACTTATTTCTATACCACGAACACCAGACACTGCTACAAAAAAAATCATGAATACAAAGTATCTATTCATCAAAACCTCTTTTATTTATAGACTCAATAAATAATTTCTTCAATCCTTATAACCACTCACAATCATATACGTAAAATACAATTCCACCGAGCCATCTTCCCTCAATGGATAATAACGCAAATACACATCAATAATATCTTTAATAAATACTTCATGCAACCCTGTAGGAATATCATGTAGTTGTTCTGGAGAAGAAACTATCCACTGCCTAAATTTTTCTTCTGTCTCAAATATAAATGGATCTCTAATTATGGTACATGTAGCATTCGTACCTAGGCCAGACATCACAAGAAATTGCTTCATTTTTTTACTACCATAAAGCATTGCTACCGTATCATTTTTACAATACTTTTTCCAAATATCTCTCATAAGCACTTCATAATGAACTTTTAAATAAGGCGATGTATAATGTGGAATTAATGCGCAAAATTGACCTTTACTACAGAGAAACTTAGCACTAATCTCAAATGTCTTTAATGGTTGTTTAACTATATCCCAACAAAAAAAAGATGTTACTTTATTCCAATCCAACGCTGCTCCATGAAAAGAATAAAATCTATCTATATCTATACAACATATGTTCTCATCCGCAACTTGCGCTTTAATTATTTCCCTACAATAACCACCAATATTTAAAATTTTATTATTTTTATCAAATAATAGTTGTTGTAACACATTCACAGCTAATGCATTTCGAACAGGCGTTATATTCTTTTCCATTCCGTAAATACCATAATATGAGATAAACCAAACAAACAATACAAATTGTATGTGATATTTATTCATAAAATAACATCCTTTTTAAACGAAAACTTTTGCACCAACTGTTATTGTTTTTCCATTAAATTTAGTAACTATATAACCTTTAAATTTTTCATTATTTGTATATCCTTCATCAACCAACACTGAAAGCGCAATCTTTTCTCCAAGCTTCATTCCTTCAAAACAATCAGAACGATAATGAACACCTGCAAAATCTCTACCCATGCCAATATTTGATGCAAGTTTATTTAACTCATCACCAACATATAGTGCCTCTTCATACGGATCAAATCCCGTATTCGTCACATTTGGTTGTACAGGATTTGGAATAACAAAGTTTTCATTAAAAAAAGCTTTCAAAATCGTCGCGCATGCACCTGCAATAGCAGCATGTCCAGCTGGATATGATGGATGATTCGGACTACCTTCTGGATACATTTGTGGCAATAAATAAGTGCCATATAACCCAAATATAATCGGCAAAACTGGTGAATTAATAAGAGCATTGGATATCTCAGAATCCCTACCATCAATTAGTTGACGTTGCACTAAAAAACCAAATGATTCTGGACGTAAACGTAAATGTACCAACCATTTTTGATACCATGTCGCCTTGAGAGCAGCAGCCGCTGCAATATTAATTAATTCAATCACTTTAGCCTGACCATACGTTACAAATCCATCTTGAGTCATGTTTGCTTTATAAGGATTATTTTCATCAAGCGCTGCGGTGCCATAACTAAGCAAAATAAGTGCTGCGTTAATCCAAGCTTCTGTTGAATAATCTTTATGTACATAGGTACCTAAATCACGACCGGTAAAAATATAATTTGGCGATGCTTGAAAATCATTAATTTTGCCTGTCACACCTCCATTCTGAACTAAAAGAAAATCTGAAACCGCTGTTAAAAAATTATGCAATGTCCCGGATAAATAGGGATAATAAAGCTGTTCTACTTTTTTTCCATGATCAGGAATTGCTTGATACAAAAATTGTGAAATATACGGGCCAACAAGATCACCTGCAGTGGCACCACGCCATAATGTTTGCGATGTCACTGCACCATTTATTCGAGGTCCTTGAAAATGCGATAATGCATTTAGATTAGCAATTGCAGCAACTGCTGTTAAATCAGTAGCATATTGATTAAAAGGAATATCACGCAGTAGTACTCCCCAATACAATTCGACCATTTCAGATGCTGCTTGCGCAGACGTAAGTTTAGGAGCTTTTTTTATAGTATAAGCAGCAGCATCTGCACCTTCAAGCGCATACGCATATGCAGCTTGCGGATCTTGCAAATGACGAACACCTCCCAAAACAATAGTATCAAAATTATTTGATTTAGCTGATTTAAGAGCCTTTATCATACTTTCAAAAGAATGATTATTTACCATTCCATTCGGTTGATGAAAAAGTGCTTTTGAATAAGACCCTCGTTTATCTTTATATCGCTGCAAATCACCATTTGTATTTTGATTAACTATTTTTGTCGCATGTTTTTGTCTAACGGCAGTAGCAATACGTAATTTTTTTGCATGATTTTTACGTTTAAAAAGATCTGATTTATTCCAAAAACCATGCTGATTAGCACCAAGATATACGTTCGGCAAAACAAGTGTCATAAAAAATATTATTGGTAAAAATTTCATAATGCAACTCCCTTAACTTTCTCTATATAAAAAAAAGCCCAGATAAAAGGACTAGGCTTTTTTATACAACAACTATGTACTTTATACGCAAAAACGCATAAATTTACTGTTTACTGACAAGTACAAGGACATGAACCACATCCAGGACAACACATACATGAAACTTTAATCAGCATGGCTAAACTTATTACACCAGACAAACCAACAATCCATACAAGAGGCACAACAGCTCCTGGCATTGTAATCATTAACCAATCAAAAACGTCATATCCATACAAACCAGTCAGCATATTAATTGATGCAAGTCCTGTGATTGCCCATGTTGCCATACCCAGCATTTTCATCATTGGTGAATGTTGCATAATGAAAGCACTCCTTAGTAATGTAAACTATATATAAACTTATTTTACATTATTAACATGCTGTATTTTATTGTGCAATAAAAAAATATACGCCATTAAAAAAATTGCTTTAAAAGCCTTTTTAACGCACACTAAACAATACAATAAACTTAATCTATTTTTTTAATAGCTAACATATGAAAGTTATTCATGAGTATTAAAGCCGGCCTTGTTGGACTTCCTAATGTTGGAAAATCAACATTATTTAATGCACTAACTAAATCAAGTATTCCCATGGAAAATTATCCTTTTTGCACAATAGATCCTCATATTGCCATCACTGAAGTACCTGACATACGCCTAGAACAACTCAAAAAACTTTATAACTCTAATAAGATTATTCCAGCAACGGTGACCTTTGTTGATATTGCTGGACTTGTCAAAGGGGCTGCAACAGGAGAAGGGCTTGGAAACCAATTCTTAAGCAACATCCGCGAAGTTGATCTGATTTTACATGTACTGCGTTGCTTTGAAGATCCAAGCATTATCAGATCAACAGAAATTGATCCTATAGGTGACTTTGATATCATAATGGCAGAGCTCATGCTCAAAGATATCGAATCAATTGATAAAAGAATTCCAAAAGTAGAAAAACTACAAAAAGGAAAACTTACAGGTGCAGAAGAAAAAAGTCTTAATGATGAAATGAATCTGCTAAAAAGCGCACGCGCAAGTCTTGAAAAAGGCGATGCAACAACAACAAAAGAATTAGTACAAAAATCACCTGTTTCAACAGTATCACTTTTAAGTACTAAAAACTTTCTGATTATTGCAAATATCGCCGAAAAAGAATTGGAAAATAAACAATACTTAAACAATAAGTATTACCAAGCAGTTATTAGCCATTTTGGTTTAAATTATGTTATACCTATCAGCGCACGTGTTGAATATGAACTCACCCAAATGGATTCTCCTGATTGCCAAGAATTTATGAATATGATGGGCATTACTGAGCCTAGCCTTGATACTATTATAAAAAAAACATATGACAACCTTGGTCTCATAACATTTTTCACCTGCGGTCCCAAAGAAATTCATGCATGGCCAGTAAAAAAAGGCACAACAATTCGCCAAGCTGGCGGTGAAATACACTCTGATATAGAACGTGGATTTATCTGCTCAGAAACATTTAGCTGCAACGACTTAATTGCCCTAAAAACGGAACCTGCCATCAAAATAGCAGGAAAATTACGAATTGAAGGCCAAAATTATCTGGTTCAAGATGGTGACATCGTACACATACGTTTTAATGTATAGATATCAAAAATATTTCTTTTACATCGAATATTAGGAAATTTAGCACAACGATTTGGTTAGGTTCAATGAGACTATTGCCAAACCCTATTAATATGTATTACTATTATAATATAATCAATAGTCGAATAATAAAAAAATATAATCAAGGATTGAAAATGAAAATACAATTATATGTCTTTTTATTATCATTATTGGTTTCACAAAATACTATAACAAAACTTACCATTAATTATGGCATATCAACACATCAAAACCAACGCGATTATCAAGAAGATAGATTTACTAATAGTGCCATTAATAATGGACAATTTTTTGCTATATATGATGGACATGGTGGCGACAAAGTCTCTTCCTTTTTGGCAACTAATTTACACCGCTATTTCGGTGAATGCTTGAAAAACGAAACCAATAAAAAAAAATGCTTTTGAATGTGCATTTTTGCAAGCAGAAAAATATGCGCTTAAACATTTTAATGATGGCTCAACAGCTGTTGTTGTGTACATAGATGATAACAATAAATTACATTGTGCCTGGACAGGAGACTCACGTGCCGTACTAGAGAGCAATGGTAAGCTTGCTTTCGCTACACAAGACCATAAACCTGATAGTCCAAAAGAATTACAACGAATCTCTAAGGCTGGTGGTACTATTTATAAACATGGTGTTTGGCGTATTAATGGCTTAGCAATATCACGATCAATTGGAGATAAACCTTGTAAAATAAACGCTAAAGGGCAAATTATAGCAATTCCAGAATATGCAGCAATACAATTAACGCCTGAAAATCATTTTTTAATTATAGCCTCTGATGGATTATGGGATGTAATGAGCAATGAACAAGTAATAGATATTATTAAAAAGGAATTAAAAAATAACATATCCATAGCTCCTTCAATAAATATTATGGAAGATGTAGCAATAAAAATTCAAAACATAGCAATAAAAAAAGGTAGTAGTGATAATATAACAGTCTGTTTGATTAAATTCAGCTGGAATGAAATCAATAGTATTGAATCACATTCTATAATAAAAAAACTATGGAATTGGATTTGGAGCAAGTAATATACATGACACCAATAATATAACAAATATTGCAACGGAAAATTCTAATATGAAGTACAACCATTTGATTTGATGAAAATTTAAATAAACGATATATCACAAAAAAAATGCTTGGATATAAAAAAACACCTGTAGAATGGTTTAATAATAATTTACAGATGATTACACATTAATTTTTTACTTTATCATAGAAGTATAAAAATATAGATATATTTTATTCGGGGCTTTTTAAGCCCCTGTTTTTACTTTGCAACACTCACTGTAGCGGGACGAATTACTTTATCATGCATTATATATCCCTTTTGCAAAACTTGAACAATATCACCAGATACATGCTTATCTGATTCTACTTGAACAAGCGCTTCATGATACTTCGGATTAAATACAGAAAAGTCAGTGATTTCTTGTACACCAAATTTATCAAGGAGCTTTTCAAGTGATTGATAAATCATTTCAAAACCTGTAAGCCATGCAACCCCTTCAACCGTTTCACGTTTTTTTTCCTGCTCAAGAGCACGTTCAAAATTATCAATAATTGCTAAAATGTCTGTAAATACAAGTTTTTGTGCATTATAAACCCAATCATCCTTTTCTTGCAGGATTCTTTTTTTATAATTTTGAAAATCTGCGGTTAAAGATAAATATTTTTCAGTCCATTCTGCAATAGCTATTTGCGATTTTTCCAATTGTTCTTTTTCACTTATAGTGGGCTCTAGTTCAGTATCCATTGCGTTACTTGCACTGTTATTATCGCCAAAACCAAAAAATTTCTTAAACTTATCATTATCATTCATAATAAAAACCCCTTTAAACTATAATTTTCCCTAAAATAATACTTCTATTAAGTATACCATATGATCATAATCGAGCAAATACAGCCACATATTTTCCTTTTCATAATAAATTTTTTATAATTAAATAAAATACATTTGAAAGAAAGAATCCTATGAAACATCGCATTATTTACATAATAACAATAATTATAACACATTCAGCTTCTCTTAATTCTATTGATAATCCGCATTTCTATCGTGCTACTAATATGTTTCTGGAGCCAAGACTAGAACATGATTTTCTCAGCACATTTTATGCAACTCTTTCAGGAGGATCATCAAGTAAAGGTCGCTCATCCAATAATGATATTGTACCTTTATTGGATATTTATGGCACACAATCACTAGTAGAGCTAATTACTAATACTTCTTATTCAAAACCTAATAATTATTATGATTTTTTACTTACCGAAGTGGCAAAGTTGCCAAAAAGAACCAATTTTGGAAAAATTTCAATTGATGGATCATTCAGTATATTGGAAGCAAATCTCTCTTTTGCACAAAACTTTTCCAAAGGACTATTTTTTTTTTCTCATCTACCAGTTAGAAAATTAAAAATAGACTCTATAAACATTACTGATCTTTCACCTAATGATCATATATTACCAAATAAAAACAATTATGAATGGCAAGCTTTACTGCAAAACATTAACCCTCTTTTAATTCATTATCAATTAGATATATCCCCAACTACAAGCATAGGGGTAGGTGATTTGACATCATGGATGGGTTGGACACATAACTATCAAGAAACCACTATAATAGATTTTATAGATATAACTGCTATGTTAGGATTTCTTGCTCCTACAGGAAAGAAAAAGATAGAAAGCAAACTTTTTTCGTTACCAACAGGATACAATGGCCACTGGGGATTTCCCCTCTGTGTCATGTTGTCAGTTGGCTGCTATGAATGGGTAACTGTTGGTGCATATCTTAATTCACTTTTTTTTATTAAAAGCAATCGATTAATGCATCTCAAAACAGATACCTCACAAAGCGGGCTTATCAAACTTGCATCTGGTAATGTTTCTGTACACAAAGGACCACTTATCAATTCAGGCATTTATTGCAAAGCAGACCATGTTGGTCATGGTGTATCATGTACAATTGCTTATTCATTCGCTTCACAACAAAGGGAGCATCTAACGCAAAATAGTCCTATCGAATTCAATCGTACAATAATTAATTCAGACTCAATGCTTGCTGGATGGAATATGCATACGTTTAATTTTGCCCTCGAATATGATTTTACCCAAGAAAATGATACTGTTGGTAATCGTATTGGTCTTTTTTATAATCTTCAAGTAGCAGGAAAGAGAACCTTTAACACCAATTGCGCTGGCGGTAGCTATGGCCTTGATATTAGCTGGTATTTATAATATCTCTCAACAATATAAATTTTATCATTAATCATCTATAAAAATATTTTATTTTTTTATAGTACTAGCAATCTTTTTTTGCATTGATTGAATCATATCATCAGCACATAAAAGAAAATCTTGCGTTTTTGGGGTAATAACAACTAGCGCAAGCAATTGTTTAACCTTATCTAAAACAGCAATAAAATATGTTTTATCTCCTGAAATACACGATATATCTTCTTGATACATACGATTAATACAAAATTGAGTAAAAGCCAATCGTCCCAACATGCTATCAAAAGATAATAGCAGCTCATCGCTGCTACTATCAAAAACGTTAGCTAAAGCTTGCCATACATGCATTGATGATTCTAATCCTTTTTGATACCAGGTCATTGGAAAAATATAATCAAATAAAAAATTCATTTGGTATGTCTTAGTGCATGATGATGTAAATAAGATAATAAAAAAGCCGATCGTTACTAAACGAATGTAAAAATTTTTAAATTTCTTTTTCATTACGTTCTTTCTTATAACCATCATCCTTTTATGTAAATTGTTACAAGAATCAGACATATTTGTCAATAGATATTCAATTAGAATTTAATATTTAATAGAAAATACCCTGTTATTTATTAACAGAGTATTAATAATCAATAATTATTTTATTTAAAAAGGCAAATTTTCTTCAAAAGGAGGCTCATCTTGAAAATCAATTTCACCAGTCGAAGGAGCTTCTGATGTTTTCATAGTTTTTGTTGATTTAATACGTGTTTGAGCTTTTTCTAATTGAGCAAGCAAATCACGCTCAACTGCATTGTTCGGATTAAGTTGTATTTCAGCATCATCTATTATAGATGATCCAAATGAGGTTTCTGCTGAAACGCCATTAGATAAAAATACAACACGCTCAGCAACAATTGAATGTTTGTTGCGTTTTTGCCCCGTTGCATCATCCCATGAATCCAACTTAAGACGACCTTCAACCAAAACAGGTCGACCCTTTTGCAAATATTGACGACAACTTTCCGCTTGAGCACCCCAAACATCTACATCGATATAACATACTTCTTGCACTAAGCTGCCTGTTTGTTTATTTTTAAACTGTCGATTAGTAGCCAATCCGAGACGACATACCGCTTGTCCTGATGCAATATTGCGATATTCAGGATCTCTTGTTAAATTACCAACCATAATCACACGATTAAATGCCGCCATTTTTAATCCTTTCACTCACCCTAAGATGTATAATAAATAATATATTTTATAATGTCGTTCTATTTGATAATAACAGAAAAATAGCTTTTGCTAAGCACTATTTTTTTTTATCAAACCCAAAAATGAATACTTTTTAAACATATCATCAATTATTCTACGTTTTGCTGCAACATCTAATTCCTGGGATTTAATTTTTTCAAGATCTTGAATAAAATTACGTTGAATATTATCCTGTGTTGGCAAAACTGCCTGCGCTTGTTTTTTCAAATTATATATTAAATAAAGCATTTTGCCATGATGCTCATTATCAAGCGGCTTTGTTTGATCAAGAAAAAGAGAGCTTATATTAACTAAGGCGATTCGTAGCGCACTATAATCTTTTGTAGTAATTTTTTGGTAACCACCGTACATTAACCCCCCAATAAAAGTCGCCGGCATAAGAAGCAAGAGTTTTGCCACCCCCGCAAACTGTTTTTCTTGACCTACAGCACCACTTAATATAAGTAATTCGAAAAATTTCATGGTTCCACGACCAGAATTAAGAAGATCTGTCGGTTTAGCTAAGAAATTATAAAGTGGTTGTTCTTTACCTTCTATAAAGGCTAAAAACTTCAGATATTCTGTATAATCATTATCCTCTAAGCCTTTAAGAATTTTATTCTTACTACCCTTATCAATGCCATATTTTTTACTCATGTCAACTACGAAATCCTTAGTTAATTCTAATATTGTTGCACGAGTACGTAACAATACACTATCTTCACCCGCTTGTCGTCCCCCAAATACATCTTCTACAATGTTTTTTACTGGATTTATGATATAAAAACCAAAATTACTCTTTGCAGAACCCAAAGATGTTTTCAACTGATCGAAAGAATTATATCCATAGCCAAGCGCTAGCATCAATGCTCCATATTTGAGCCAATTTTGTTCAAAACGCGCAGGAATTTTAGTCTCGTTAACTTCCAGCAAAAGATCATCTTTAAATTGATCCACTTTTTTAAGTTTTAATAATAACTGATTAGCTCGTATAAGAAACAATGGCTTATCATCTGTTTTTTTATCCGTCGTTGTTGATATTCGTATTAATGTGTTTAACAGAGCATCTATCCATTCGTAACATTTTTTATCATCATGTATAAAAACATTTTTGTGTTCTTCTTCAAAAACATTACCTTGCAATGCAAGCAATCCCACAAGAGCAAATAGTTCTCCCTGATAACTCTCTAATTTCTGAAGATTATTTTCTATCTCTTCACTTTGAGGTGCGCCCATAAACCATTTAAGCGGATTTTTAGTAAAAAAATATTTCAGTTGATGATCTTTTTGGTACTGCCAATATATGAGACGATTATCAATTTCTCGCAACGCCTCTAATAATTGTATATATGCATTATCATATAAAATATATGCACATTTTGTTAATATATAACTTTTTTTCTTTTCATATTCTTCTCTAGATGCCACGTCACCCACAGGAAGATCGTTAATGATGTTTTGTACCGTTATAATCGCCTGTGATACTGTTTTAACAGTTAATTGCTGTTCAGAACTTTTTAATCGTAAAGTAAAATTTTTTAATAAACTTGCCGCACTATAACTTCGACAACCAATAAATATACATAAAATAATTATTGCTCTGTTTATATATAATTTCACTAATTTTCCTTTTTCCTTATGAAATCTTTCTTTATCTATAATTATAACGAACTAATTATATCGCAATCTACATTATGCTGAAAAAGACTAATATACATCTCGTCGTTTTTTATTATTAAAAAAAACAATTATGAAATAACTCGCCCCAAAAATGTATATTTATTAAACATATTTTCAATAATACCGCGCTTTTTTTGCACGGAGTATTGTTTTGATTCAAGTTTTACTACATCAATTAAGAATTCATGAGACAAAGAATCCTTCAAAGAAGAAGATTTATTTCTTAATTTAAAAATCAAATATACTAATTTTCCATAATCATGATCATCAATCTGTTCGGCTGATTCTATCAATAAAGAATTAACTTCAGCAAGCGCAATGCGAATTGGCGAATAATTACGCGTAGTAGCCCATTTATATGTCCTCACAACACTAATACATGCTGCAGCTAATGGGGTGAATGCAGCAAGCTTTGCTGTCCAAAAATTATTTTTAACAAATGCACCTATAATTTTTCCACTATCAGAAATCAATAACCCTATTGCCTTAACCAAAGGAAGAATTTTTTTATCAATAAGATCTGGGTATTCCTGTAATATTTTAAATAAATTATCTAATCCTAAGAGAATACGCACTTCTTCTTGATCAAGGCGATTGTCATAGTACCAAAATGATGTATTTTCACATAATGCATTAAAACTTTCAAAGTTATTTTTTTTTACATCTTTCATAATATCTTCAGCATTATCAATCTTCATATGTTGCAATCTTTTTTCCAATAGATCTTCAGCATATTCTCGTAAAGATTGAGCGCTTTGCTGCGTTGCCTCGGCAACGTTTGCCTCAATAGAATTAGCCAATCTTTCTATATCAATAACGCGATTTTCAATTTCTTCAACTGAACTACGTGAATCTCTTCCAAAAAAAACCTGATATAAATCCGTCATTGGATCAACTATCACGCTATGCCCTATTACGAAGATAAAATTAACTGTTGTGTGAAAGGATTCTGGCAGCACATCTGGATTGGCTGCATGATAATGCATTACATAGTTGGTTAATGCCACCATTGTCATATATATTATCCAGTTACGAGTAAAATGATTTGGTTTTTTACTAGAAATAGTTGCGGTAAAAAAATCTTTTTTTAAAATATCACTATATTTAATTTTTGATTCTAATGTAGCTGCAATATATTCAAATTGTATATCGTTATGCCCATAAATAGATTTCTCTTTAATGCATGATAACAATCTAAGAAATTTTTCCAACCACATATAACAATGATCATAAGAAAGGTCCCCTTCAGCAAATATATGTAGATGTTCAGTCAATAAACCTAACTTAGTATATAATTCTCTTTGCTTACGCTCTAATCGATTTATATTAGATAAAACTTCTTTTTCTTGAGGTTTACCCTTAAGCCATTTAATAGGTGGTTTTCTAAAAAAATAAGTTATTGGATGATTCTTTTGATACGACCAATAAATAATTCTATTATCAATTTCATATAAAATATTTAAAAGTTGATTGCGTACATCATCACAAATAACCTGAGCGCATATTAGTAAAAGAGCACTCGATATTTGTTCATATTTTTTATATTCATCAGAATTAGCGTCAGATTCATAGGTAACCATTGATTGATGAGCAGAACGTGTTCGGGAAAGCAATGTTAATATAGAAAATTTGTCATAATTTTTGAAAAGAAAATATAACTCTTTTTTATATGTTACATTATGGTCATTGATATTACAGTGCGATCCTTGCAAACAACGTATATCAGCGTTTTTGACATACCTAATAACCGCTTGCTTAAATTCCAAGATAGGTTTATACATCAATTTTTGAGAAACCATCTTAATAATATGCGTCTGTGCAGAGTTTAAAAAAACACTTTCTTCAGCCCATATATTGCTACTATAAAAAATTAAAAAGAATAAAGATAACAATTTAAAAGACAACAACTTCCTCCGTAATTTCCCAATAAAAATAGATATTACCTATTAACTCTATATGTAATTATACCAGAAAAATAAATTACTACATCTTTTCGATCTTATTCAGATTGAAACATTACTTCATGCGGCTTTAGAAGTATCTGTATCTTTTGTAGTTCATCATTACAACATTTTAATTGATGTAATAATTTTTTATTTTTTTCATATAACTCTGTTCTTTCCGTTTTATCTAATATGTTTTTTTCGCCATCAACATATGCATTAACCTTTTTCAAAGAATTTCTTGTTATTAAAAAAATTGCCTTTGATATGTCTGCCAAAAGACCAGTTATATCTGTACTTACAACAATAATATCAGCATTAAGCTCTATACATTGTTGTTCAGAAAAATATTTTTTTATTTTTGGTTTAATAAAATCTTGCTCTATTGTATAAATAAGAGAAACACAAATAACAACGATACCTGCAATAAACATTTTTTTCATTTTTGATAACCTTCATTAATAAGCATGCGCAATCCAATACATGTATACTGACCAAATGCTGCACTAATAAAAAATATTAAAACACCCAGCATGGTATAATAAGTCTTCATTGGTATCCAACAAAAAAAATAACATGCAAAAAGCCACATAATAAAAATCATTTGGATACATGTCGTTATTTTTCCTAAAACTGTTGGCTGAACATTTAAATGTCCACGAAAGTAATAAATAATAGACGCTCCTATTATTTGTATCAACTCCTTGCTTACTACAAAAAATACAAACCATCGTGGTATCAAAAGCAATGGGGTAGAAACAAATGCTAATGTAAAAAAACATGCCAATAAAAGTAATTTATCAGCTATAGGATCTAAACATGCACCAAGAAATGTTTTTTCATTTAATAAACGAGCCAAAAGCCCATCAATAACATCCGTAAAACAGGCAAAAACAAAGAAAAAAAATGCACTGCCCCACCAACCAAAAATCATAGTACCAACAATAACTGGCACTAAAAGCATCCGTAAAACGGTAAAAAGCGTGGGAATAGTAATACGCTTTTCCGCATCAGGAAGATGTTTAAATATATGCAACGTAAATTTAGTAAGATTAATCTTTTTCATGAATGCTATATAGCGACGCTTGCTTAACGTCATTAGTAATACAATGATATAACTTAAGATAATTATAGCATAAGAACATTCATTTAACACGCTCTATTGATTAAAATTATGTAAATGTGGAAGAAATTACTCCACTGCCAAGACAAATATCCTCTTCATAGAATACTGCATATTGACCACTAGCAATTCCTTGATCACGATCAGAAAGTTTCACGAGGGCTTTATTCTCAGAAATATATTTTATAACTGATTGATACCGATGGACACCATGACGCAATTTGACTGACAATATTTCTTTTTCACTTTGTATTCCAGAAATCCAATGAAATTGCTCTATAAAAAATGAATTTCGCTTTTTTTCAACATCATAATAATTACGAGAAATAAAAATGATGTTTTGTAGTATATCTTTTGCAACAACATACCAAGGACCACCACCCAACCCAAGCCCTTGTCGCTGACCAATCGTATAAAACCAAAAGCCATCATGCTTACTCATAATTTTACCTGTTTCATATTCAATCATTAATCCAGATTGCGTACCAAGATGATGTCTAATAAAGTCACTAAATTTAAATTTACCCAAAAAACAGATTCCCTGACTATCTTTACGATCTTTATTGGGCAAATCAAACTGATGAGCCAGCGCGCGCAATTCACTTTTCTGCAGATGCCCAATAGGAAACATTACGCGTTTAAGCTGCTTTTGGTTTAAATGAGACAAAAAATAAGTTTGATCTTTAACAACATCTGGTGATTGAAATAACTCAACAATGCCATCTTTTTCTCTAACCTGAGCATAATGACCAGAAGCAACTTTAACAAAACTTTCATCAATTTTATCTAGAAAAAGACCAAATTTAATCCGCTGATTGCATAAAATATCGGGATTTGGGGTACGACCCGCCTTAACCTCAGCAATAGTGTAAGCTACAACTTCATCCTTGTATTCTTTCTGCAATGAAACAATCTCAAGGGGTACATCAAGTTGCTGACAAACTTTTTTGACAAACAATAAATCATCTTCCCATGGACACTCGCCAAGATATGCCAACTCATCTTCTAACCAAATTTTAAGATAAAAAGCGGTAACATCATGACCTTGGTTTTTAAGCAATTGAAGTGCAACTGAGCTATCAACGCCTCCAGAAACAAGAACTGCAACTTTCATCTTTGTATAAACCTTTTAAATATTCACCAGAGATATTTTTTATTAGTATAACAGAAAACTGGAATTATTTAATGACAATCCAGCTATTATTTAAATAATAAGGTATATCTTTTACTTGAATTTCAGATTGATAATAACAGTTCAATGATATAAGCCAAAGCGATACTGCCCATTGGATAAGTGCAAATACATGACAAAGAAAAAAACTGCATCTGTACAAAACTCTTTCGATTACTTTATGCGGCATGAGATACTTTATGTACCATTCATTTTACCTACAAAGGAATTAACAATGATTTTGTTACTACTATTCGCTTTTTTTGCAGGATTTATAACAATATTATCCCCTTGTATTCTTTCTATCGCACCAATTTTACTTGCAGCAAGCATGCAGCACAATTACTACAAACCACTTGGTATTATTACCGGCGTTATTATTAGTTTTTCATTCTTTACGCTAACGTTAACAGCAATCATTCAAGCCACCGGTATATCACCTAATATTTTTCGCTATATCGCACTGAGTATTATTATATTTTTTGGCCTAACTATGATTATTCCAGCACTTGAAAATGCGTTTATTATCATCACTAATCGCATATCACGGATCGGAAATGTGATAGAACACCAATCAACATTCATAAAAACAGAATTTATTAGCGGTCTATTATTAGGTATAGCATTAGGTTTAATTTGGACTCCCTGCGCCGGACCTATTTTAGCCACAATTACCAGCATTGCCGCAACAAGCGGTATTACTTTAACTACTATTCTGCTAACGTGCGTATATAGTATTGGTGCAGCATTACCAATGCTTATTCTTTGCTTTGGTGGAACAAAAATAATGCAATCAACAACTAGCTTAATTCCCTATACACATATCATTCGACAAGTATTTGGTATAATTATTATTGTCAGCGCAGTAGCAATTATTATGCATGTTGATACTTTTATTCAAGAAAAAATTGCACATTTTTTTCCAAATATTTCTATCGAAAATAACGATCGTTTACAGAAGGAATTAAACATGCTTCATCTATCAAGTGAAACATCATCTGGAATGATTGCACCAGAATTTGTTGGTATTACAGCCTGGATCAACTCAGAACCATTAACACTTGCTCAACTTAAAGGCAAAGTTGTTCTTGTTGATTTTTGGACATATACCTGTATCAATTGTATTCGTACGTTACCACATATTACCGAATGGTATACCAGCTACAAGGATAAAGGATTAGAAATAATTGGTGTCCATACGCCGGAGTTTGCCTTCGAAAAAGATGAATCGCATGTACAAGATGCAGTTAAACGATTTAATATAACCTATCCCGTGGCACTTGATAATGACTATCAAACATGGCGCGCCTATAATAACCTCTACTGGCCAGCGCACTACTTAATTAATCAACAGGGTATAATTGTTAAAACACATTTTGGCGAAGGTAATTATGTAGAAATGGAAGATGCACTACGCGCCTTACTTAATTTACCACCATGCCAAAAAACAGAAGAATGCGCATCTACTAAACCGCTTACTCCTGAAACGTATCTTGGCTTTGAACGTGGCGATAAATATCATTCCTCATTGCACATACAGCAAAATAAATCTACCTATTACACCTCAACAAAAGACCTTGATGCTGATCAAGTTAGTCTTAGCGGCCAATGGACCGTAAGGAGTGACTGTATACATAGTGACAATAATACCAACGAACTATCTTTGAATTTTATGGCTACGCATGTGTATCTTGTTATGAAATCAGATAAACCGCAGCTTATAACACTGTTGCTTGATGATAAACCTATTCCACATAACTATTACACTAAGGATATGAACAGTGAGGGAAAAATCCTTGTACACCAACCTCGTATGTATGAATTACTTGATTTAAAAAATGATTATGGACGTCATACACTTACATTACAATGCCCGCAAGGAATTATTGCATACGTATTTACATTTGGCGGAGAAAATGAATTAAATAAAAGCTAAACAATTACAATATCTGTGCGTTTAAGTAAACCAGAAAGTTCTTCTAATTGAATCCCTTTTGTTTTAATACATCGCATAGTAATTATATTATATATCAGACAAACAAATACATACAATCCCGTTATGCAACCAATAGAAACAAGAGGATTTTTTGCCAATGAGGGAAAACAAAAAAACATACATTTTCCTATGCCGCAAGAAGCACTTCCCAAGAATAAAAAAATAGCAGTAACGGTATCTCGATCACGTTCATTACCACTATTAAGTGAATCTAGCACTTCTTTGATAGATAAAATACTAATAGAAGATAACATGCTACCACTCAAATATATTAAAGGATTTACTATATAAAAAAAAGGAGTCGGCCACCATTTCACTGGATCTGCTTGATCTAAAAGGGAAAATTTAAAATTAAAATTTGTATCGCCTGTTTTTATATACTCATTTTTTAAAAATATATTTAATAATTCAAATTGTTTATTTTGTTTTTCTAGTATTAAATTTGAATTAACTATATTCTGATCAATCGACGCAAACCAGCATTTTTCTTCGAAAATTAACTTTGATATAAAAGGCGCCAAAAGTAAGGGTAACGCACTAAATTGAGATTTACTAAATTCTTTTATTATATTATTCAATGTAAATTTTTTATAAAATTGGTAGTTTATGTTCATGTCTTGCTGAAAGGAGTTTTGAAATTTTTTAGCAATTTTATCTATAGCCATTAATGAAGTTTTAGTAGCAATCACATTCGGATTATTTATTGTTCTATTTCTAATAAAAAGAGAATAATAATCACCTGTAAAAAGAGAATAATCATCACCTGGTGAATTATATCTTGACTGAATTAAATCACTTAACCATGTATTAACAGTAGGAATTTCTTCTAATAATATAAGGATATTTTCTGACGTAAAATTGGAATTATTTTTACATAATCTATTGAAATAAATGTTATCTGCAGCTATTTTAAAGGCATTTGAATAGGAATAATCTATTGAAATAGGTATCTTCAAAAACTTTTCCACTTCTTCTTTGTTTTGATCTAATAATTCCAATGCAATTTTTTTTTGTAATTCTTGTGGTAATAAAATGGCCACATTAAATAGTGCTAATAAACGTTCATCGTTAGTGTTTTTTATAGCTTGTTGTACTTCTTGCTGGTGGTTATTAGACAGTGCTTTCCACCATTTTTTTGATTGATATAAGCTAATACAAGGAAATCCATGTAAACTTTTAAAGGTCACTATTTGTTCTTGCACACAAGGTTGTAATGCACCATTCACCATTTGAACATTGTTGGTAACTATAGCGATTAACAAAAATAGTACTATTTTCTTAACAATAAAGATTAATTTATTTACGACGTATATCATGTGTATTAATAATTATTTCATAGATAACAAATAATTCTTCTTTACAATTATATATCTAATTAATATTTTTTAAATTAATATTTCATTGATCTCTTTAAGTTCTTTAATTCTTACGCGTGCAAAACCATGATTTGGCGAATGCATTACATATATTTTTGATAAAAAAATATCGGATTGCCAACCATAAGAAACTTTGATTTTATCAGCGAATAAACTATATGTTATTTTCCCAACAAAACAAACCACTTGAGGTTTATATTTTTTAATAACTGACAACAAACGTTTTCGTCCCGGAATAGCTTCTACTCTTTTAAGTTCCGATGCCATTCGTGATGGTCTATCTACAACATTTAATAAACCAAAATGATATTTTTTTTTAAATGATTGCAGATAAAGTTTTTTTAGTTGCGCTTCATCTTGTAATATTTCACGCGGCTCGGTCAAAAGTCCTGCTGCATGAAGAAGATACCAAAACATTTTATTATTAGAAAAAGGAACTCCGCGTCTATCTGAACCGGGATGAGGATTAACTCCTATAAATAAAATTTTCAAACCATAACCAACTTGATATTTTATCATATTTTTTTACTTATCATCTATCAAGTCGATATACTTTTTTTATATGAATTTTTAATGATTTTATTATTCATTTTTCTTTTTTTCAATAGTTCCAATTTTTTCTTCAGCAGGAGCATATATAGTAAACAACTTAAGATCCCCGGAGCCAATATTTTTGAAATTATGTTTTGTACCAGAAGGGACAAATACTAAGTGGCCATATTCAACATCCGAAACAATATCATTTATAATAGCCTGCCCAGAACCTTCTACAAAGACTAGTATCTGATCTACTGAATGAATTTCTTCTCCGATATCTTGACCTTCAGGAATACACATGATTACAACTTGGCTATGTAATCCTGTAACAATTTCTTTTCTATATAATGTATTTTGTAAGGTGATATCAAAAATATTTTTATTAAAAAATTCTTTTGTTTCTATTTTCATCTATGTTCCTTTTTTTTATTACACTTTAGTCTAGCTCCAGTAAAAATATCAATAAGAGATATAAATTTATTTTTAAAATCAAAAAACTTTTGTTAAGCTCAAATCACTTTTTAAGATGCAAGCAATCACTACCTAGTAATTAAGGATTATAATGAATATTTTTTCTGGAAATTCTCTCTGGCAATTAGTGTGCCAAGCAGATTCAATTAGCAAAATTGTATTGCTCATATTATTTCTTATGTCTGTACTTTGTTGGACCGTTTTTATCGGTAAGCTTGCATTGTTATGCATCAAAGAACGTCAATTTAAAAAAATAAATAAAAAAGTTGAAATGGCAAAAAATATTACTGATCTTATTGAAATTACTACAAGAGAACAAGTTTCAACTCCTCATTATTTTATTTTTAAAAATATATTATTTTTAAAAGAAATAATGCATGGTAATCTTAATCAACAAATTACGGATAATGAATGGGAACTTTTAGAAAGAAATATCGAAAATTCAGTTGAAACAATACTACTACATAATGAAGAATATCTTACATTATTATCATCAAGTGCTGCTGTTGCACCCTTGCTTGGCCTTTTTGGTACGGTATGGGGCCTTGTGCATTCTTTTATGCGTATTAGCGAAACACAAGTTGCAGATATTACAACGATTGCTCCTGGTATTGCAGAGGCACTCATTACCACGCTGGCGGGACTAATTATTGCCATTCCAGCTCTTATTATGTTTAATTATCTACATACTAAAACACGTTCACTTGAGCATAGCCTTATCCTACTAGCCGATCGAGTAATATTTATTATGCATCAACTTCGAGAAAGGTAATAAAATGCGTCGCATGAATAGACGATTAACTCGACAAAAAAATAGCTTAACTGATCTTTCGATGACGCCATTGATTGATACGGCTTTAACATTACTAATTATTTTTATGATCGCAACGCCAATATTACAAAACGCTATTAAGGTAACATTGCCACGTGGAAACACACAAGAAAATGCTTCCAGCCAGCAAAATGAACTCATTATATTTATTGATAAAAATAGTGAGTTTTATATCAACAATATAAAAACTGCAAAAATTGATCTTATTGCGCACCTAAAAAAAATAATCGGTGATGATCACGAAAAAACAGTATATGTAAAAGCTGATACAGAAATTTCTTACGGAACAGTGATTGAATTAGTTGATGACATTAAATATATTGGTGGTATAAAATATGTGGCTCTGGCAACACAAAAACATTCAAAAACGACATCTTCTTTGGGCTAAACTTTTTAGCATCTGCTTTTTTTCACATTTTATTTTTTTATTTTTGTTATTTTGCATGTACCGTGATCATCACTACACAATTTCACTACATAAAAAATTAGATTATTCTGCACCAATTATATTTGTACCATGTGGCACATCTCTACAAACAACACACACTAAAAATAGTACAAATAAAACATCGTCACCAAAACCAAAAATAATGCAAACAAAAACTTTAACAAATGCACTCAATAAAGTAGTAAACATACAAAAACCAACGACTATTGCAAATGTCGAACAAAAAAAAATAGTAGAACCATTACCGATTACTCATAATAAACAAAATAGTAATACAACAAATACCGAACTAAAAAAAGAGATCCCAAAAAAACCTGTAGTAGCAAAAACACCTATCGCTCAAGCTCTTGATATACAACAAACAATTAAACAAATAATTCCTAAAGATGCGCAAATATCCTATAATTATCGTGAAGCTGAAGCGTTGCGTTGTAATGCACAATTACAAAAAGAATTGGTACAACAATGGAAACCACCATTTGGCGTATCGGCAGAATGTTCCTGCGATATATCTTTTTTTGTTAATAAGCGTGGCGTAATAGAAAATTTAAAAATAACCAAGGCATCTGGAGTAATGATGTATGATATTTCGGCACGTCAAGCACTTTTTTCAATGAAAATGCCACCATGGACATATGGAAAATCAATTATAATAAATTTTAAACAATAAATTACGCAATGAGTAAATGGAAATGAAAATAAAAAATTTATGTATAGTATTATTACTACTTATTACGATATGCACGCTACCAGAAGAAATAACCCTTATGGTGTCAAATGCACAACCCACACACATGCAAATTGCAATTTTAATGCTCAATAACAATAATAATGAACTAAAAGATGTAGCAATAACTATCAAAAAAGATTTAGAGTTTACTGATCAATTCAAATTAAACATACAAGAAATTTCTGAGCAACTATCAAAAAAAGAACTGCGAAAAAAGATCCTTCATTATGGTGCTATCGGTACTCCGATAGTATTATGTATCAATATAGATTCTTCTGAAAATATTGAATGGAGATTATATGAAACGATGCAATGTACTATGATTCAGGGAAAAAAATATAAAAAAAATGGAAATATAGCGCGATCCTGTGCGCATGCTGTTGCTGACGAGTTATATAAAACACTCACCGCTAATGATGGTTTTTTTTCTTCACGATTAGTATATTGCAAAGATGTGAATAATAATAATAAAGGACTTACGGTAAGAAAAATTTACGTAGCTGATTTTGATGGTTCCCATGAAGAACTTCTTGTTGACACTTCTACCATTACTGTTGCGCCGCGTTGGCATATAACAAAACCCTGTGTTTATTATTCCGAATATGCCGATACTAACGTTCGCCTTATATCAAGCACTATGAATAAAAAAAACGATATTATATCTAGTTTTGATGGTATTAACATGCTTATGACTTTTTCACCTAATGGAAAATCTGCTTATTGCTCATCACGAGGAAATGGAAGTTGCCAAATTTATTTACAAGAAAATAATATTTTGAAACGATGCACTAAAAACAGTGGAAATAATACTTCTCCCATCTTTCTCGATGAAGATCGATTATGTTTTTGTTCAGATTTTCAAACAGGTAATCCACAAATTTATATTGCTAACCTTAAAACTGGACATATTCAACGAATTACCAAAGGAGGTTATTGTACATCACCAAATTATTGTTTAAAAACTAATAAAATTGTTTATCATAAAATGATACAGAGAACTATGCAAATTATGATATATAATTGTGCGACAAAAGAACATGTGCAAATAACTTCAACAAACGGAAATAAACATGAAGCAAGTTGGTCACCCGATGGCACACAGATTTTATTTGCACATGAGGTTCCTAATAAAACAAGTCGTTTAGCTTCACTTAATTTATTAACTAATAAAACAAAATATATAACAGGTGAACACGAACAATGCAGTTACCCTCACTGGGGACCCATTTATACGAAATTTCCTGTAGTAACTTAAAAAATTTAAAATCGACAAAATTCACAATGATGGTATAATAAAATGGTTAAAAATGGTATTTTTACAATATAGTATGTCTTTAAACCTCAAAAACAAATGAATTTATATGAAAAAAAATAAAAATAATATTTCGTGGACCCCTAGCCCAAAAAATATAAAAAACATACTCCTCGTATTTATTATACTTGCAGGAGTATTATTAGTACTTTATAAGTTGACCGAATTAGCAAGAAACGTTCAAATTGTTTCCTATTCAACATTTTTAGAAAAAGTCGATCAAGACTTAGTCAAAAAAGTATACGTATCAGGTCAAGATGTTGAAGGAATCTTTACCGATGGAACTCGATTTGAAACTGTTGTCGGTAATAATGCAAATGATTGGGATCGTTTACGTATGCATGGCGTAGAGTTTTCGATAATCTCTCCATCAAATCAATTAGGCATTTGGTATCTTTTCCTTTTTTCATGTTTGTTTGTGGCCATTTGGGCCATTTGGTATTTTGTTCGCTCTCGTAATGCTGGCAATAGCGGCGGTGGTAATATTTTTACTATGGGAAAAAGTGGTGCTCGTATGTTTTTGCCTTCAAGCATTAAAGAAAATTTTAATTCTGTTGCTGGTGCAGATGAAGCAAAAGAAGAGCTCGCTGATGTCATAGATTTTTTGAAAAATCCAAAAAAATATCAACGACTCGGTGCAAAAATTACTCGTGGGATCCTTTTAATTGGCGAACCTGGAAATGGTAAAACTTTATTAGCACGTGCAGTTGCCGGTGAAGCAAACTGTCCCTTTTTTAGCATCAGCGGATCAAATTTTATTGAAGTTTTTGTTGGTGTAGGCGCAGCACGCGTTCGTGATCTCTTTGCACAAGCACGTAAACATTCTCCAAGCATTATTTTTATTGATGAAATTGATGCAGTGGGACGTCATCGTGGAAGCGGTATGGGTGGAGGAAATGATGAACGTGAGCAAACTCTTAATCAATTACTTGCTGAAATGGATGGTTTTGAAGTATCTCCCTCGCCCATCATTGTTATAGCCGCAACAAATAGAGTTGATGTATTAGATAAAGCATTGTTACGGCCAGGACGATTTGATCGTCGTGTTACTGTACCATATCCTGATCTAAAAAGTCGTGAATCTATTTTAACCGTGCATATCAAGAATATAAAAGTAGAAAAAAATCTTGATGTAAAAAAAATTGCTCAAGGAACCCCGGGGTTTTCTGGAGCTGATCTTGCAAACTTAGTCAATGAAGCCGCAATAAATGCATCAAAAAAAGAAGATGCTAATTTAGTCACGATGGCTGATTTTGAGGAAGCTCGGGATAAAATAATGCTTGGAAAAGAAACAAAAAGTATTATGCTCACCACCGAGGATAAAAAACTCATAGCATATCATGAAGCAGGTCATGCTCTTGTACGTCTTTTATTACCAGAAACATCCGATCCATTGCATAAGGTGACTATTATCCCCCGTGGATCTGCATTAGGTGTAACTCATTTTTTACCAGAACGTGAAAAATACATCACTACTAAAGAAGAAATGGAAGCATCAGTTATGTCGGCACTTGGTGGTCGTGTTGCAGAAGAAATTATATTTAATACACTTACCACTGGCGCTTATAGTGATTTTCAAGCAGCAAATCGTATCACTCGTAACATGGTCTGCAAATACGGTATGTCTCCGGACCTTGGTACTATAATTTATAGTCAACAGCATGGTGAATTCGAATATTCTCAAAAAACAGCTGAAAAAATTGATGCTGAAGTTCAACGATTAACCGCATTATATCACGAGAAAACTCGTAAATTGCTTGAAGACAATCTCGACAAACTTGATCTTCTTGCTAATGCATTAATTGAAAAAGAGACCTTGCATGCTGATGAGATTTATGAATTATTAGGTATAACTCCTCGGGAATCTCATAAATTTAACTAAACGCACTTGTAAATTTTTCTCTTTTTGTTATGTTAAAAGTAAGTAAATAGACTTTAGGAAAGGTAAACATCATGTCAAGAATTTGTTCAGTATGTTCAAAAGGACCACAGGTAGCAAACTTAGTAAGTAATGCTAATAATAAAGTAAAGCGTTGGGTATATCCAAACGTACACAGAATACGGTACACATTAACGGGTGATGCTCATAAACATGTTCATCATTCAAAAGTCTGCACAAAGTGTATGAAAGCAGGCAAAATTAAGAAAGTTGTTTAATATAATAGGATCAAGGTCAAACAATTATGGCAAATATAAAATCTGCAAAAAAACGTGTTCTACAAACAGCAAAACGTCAATTGCGCAATCAAGCAAGAAAATCTTCTGTTAAAACAGCTATTAAAAAAGTAGTTACCGCAATTGAAACAGCTGACATCGAGACTACAAAGTCACTATTAATACTTGCAGAAAGCAAAATTGCTCGCGCAAAAGGTAAAGGCCTTATGCATCGCAATACAGCTGCTCGCAAAATCAGTAAATTAGCAAAAAAAGTTGCTGCTGCTACAAGAACAGCGTAATATAGTACAAAATTGAATACATAATCCCATTTGTGATTACTTACAAATGGGATTATGTATTTATTCGGATATAAAGTCTTTTGAAAATTTCACGAGCAACCTTGTTTTTCTGGTTGTTTTTTACTCATTATTCATCTTCGTTATTTTATCGAACATTATTTTTACCACAAATCTATGATTATTATGATGAGTAAAAAATCAAATGCTATGCAAAAGCGCTATCGATCAAGCAATTAAAAAGTTGAAACATTAAAAATGCGATAGAATAAAACTAAAAAAAGAGATTAAAAAACAACTTAAAATTATATAGATTAAATTTCCTTATCAAGATTCCTACGGCATAAAGGACACTTTTTATATTCATACTCCATATCCTTATAACAATTTATACACAGGAAATGCTCTAGGTGGCGATTAACACATGGAATATTATATAAATCATAATTATGCGTGTTGCACAGAATACATTTTTGCTGCCAGAATATTAATAATAAAGTGTTTAATATTTGAAAGCCGGAATTTAAATGTATTTGATACGTATTTATGTTAACTACTGCGCCATAAGCAAGTAGCTTTGATACTTTTTCTGGATGATCTAAAAAAACTGCAAAAGCTAATGGCGTATTGCCAAAATTATCATAAACATTTACCCGTGCACCACCCTTTAATAATTCTAAATATCTATCATCGTATGTATATAGAATTGCTTGACACAATAAAGGCATTCCATCCTCACCACGTACATCAAGATCAAATCCCACATGTACTAATTTTTTCATATAATCATATGCATTATTATTTTTTCTTATCAAAGCTAATTGATCAGGTGTCAACCCATCTCCCAATTTACTATTCAGGAACTGGGGCGGCAGCGTAACGAATTTGCGCGCGAAAAGTTGATCAATATAAGGATTCTTATTATCATGAAGCAACTTCGGATTATCGTGTAATAGATTTACCACCGCATCAAAAGAGTTATCTTGTAAGGATGTTATCAATTGAAGTTTAGTATTATCTTTGTAGTTGATTGTTGGATTCATTGTATAATTATTCACTACACTGACCAAACTCATTAATAACAAATACCTTTTCATTTTACCTCATCTACATAAATATACACTAATAAAAATCAATACCTATGTAGTAATATAATAAAAATTATCCATTTAACCAACTAGTAAATAATTAGTTATGCAAAAAAATATCTCTCGAAATGATGTCATTCTTATATAAATATGCAAGCCATGATGCAATCCATCCAATAGTAAACATAGATTCTTTTTTGTATTTAACCTTATACATATCAAAATCTTTTTGTAAATACGTAATAATATTATTACGTATTTCATATTCAACCATCCAACCTAAAAACAATAATAACGTAGATGATTCAAAATCGTATTTCCTTTCAACATAGCGTATTGTACTACCGGTGGTTACGCCAACACAACCACTCAACACTAATGAAAGTATGTATGATGCAGCATATGATGAATAGAGTTTTTTTTGTGTATTAAATTTATATTCCGCCATCGATGTAATCGGCACACTAGATAAAAAGAATGCAACAGTAAACATCATTGCTCGCATATTCATATTTCTATATCCTTCATATCTAATAATTTTAACATACTAAATCCATATACTTTTTATATTCGATTAAAAAATTTTTTGCAATATTTGTGGCAACTTGAGCAGTACCAACTCGTTCAACAAGAATTACAATAACCATTGGGTCATAGTCTTTATATTGAAAATATGCAACAAACCATCCATGCTCTAAATATTTTTCATCTAACTTACGTTTACTAAAATCACTTGTTTGAGCAGTACTAGTTTTTGCATAAATAGTAATATCTTTTACTTTACGTACGCTACGTCCCGTACCACTTTTTACCACAGATTTCATTGATTTTTTTAAAAAAGTAATCGTTTCAGCTTTAATATTCAAATTATTCATGATTATCGGCTCATCAATCAATAGTCGCGGCGTAACATGATATCCAGTAAAAATGCTGCCAATCATGCATGCTATTTGAATAGGTGTTACAAGCAAAAAACTTTGACCAATTGCAACAGATAAGGTTTCTCCAGGCCACCAACACTCACCTTTATAGCCAAATTTCCATTCTCTGCTTGGAATCAATCCCATTTTTTCTGGAAAAATAATATTAGTTTTTTTACCTAAACCAAACTTGTGCGCATATTCAGCAAGAACGTCAATATCAATTTGTTTGCCAATTTCAAAAAATAATGTATTACATGATTCTGCCACTGCTTTTTTTATCGATATTTCGCCATGTCCCGAACGACGAGCACACCAATACTTACGATTACCAAAAAACGTGTATCCCTTACAATTCCATAATGAATCTTCATTAATAATGCCACATTCAAGTGCTGCACTAATAACAACGAGTTTAAAAATAGACCCTGAAGGATAGCTAGCGTCAAAAACACGATTCAAAAATGGATTTTTTTCTTGTAAATCTTGCCATGTTTTATAAGAAATTGGGTCAAGAAAAATATTTGGATCAAAATTAGGACGTGATACTAATGAAGCAATTGCTCCATTTGCTGGATTAAGTAAAATGAGACTACCTGTTCTATGGTCAGGAAAAATTTTTTCACACAAAACCTGGATATCAATATTGATAGTTGTCTGTACATCATTACCAATTAATGCTTTCTCAAGTTCAACCTGGGATATACATTGACCTGCTGAATTAACTATATTTTGCATAGATCCTTTTTTACCGGATAAATTTTCATCAAACAATTTTTCTAATCCTAATTTACCATGAGCAATTGCAGCAATGTCACCCAAATAACCCACTACATGACTGCCATAGGAATGGTAAGGGTAAAATCGTTTAAAGTTAGTCTCAATAAGGATATTTTCATGATTCGGAAAAATTTCCATTAATTTACCCAAGCAGGAAGAATCAATATCAGAAATCAGTACCGTTTTTTTATTTTTTTTTTCACTTAATACAATTAAATCAAGCTTTGTTCCCGTCGTTAACGTTACTTGTACAATTTCTTCAATTAAATGTAACAACGCCAGTTGCTCATGCGACAATACTTTATTTCCCGTTCCTTTCCAATATATAGTAGTCACTGGACGATTTGTTGCAAGAAGATTACCGTGAATATCGCAAATGCTTCCACGAGGAGAATAAATGGTTGTATAGCGAATAAAATTTTTCTGACTACGCACAGCAAAATAATCACCACAATATATTTGAAGAAAAAAAAGCCGCAAACAAATAATCACGAATGATAATATTGCACCAATTAAAATACATATTATTTTTTTATTAATCGTATCGGTAGATATATGCATTGCTTTATTTTTTATGTATCATTTCATTAATAGGGTGAATATCGTCACATAATTTAGAAAGATTTTCAAGAGAAACATAGGTATATTTTTCAGTTGTTGCAGATGTTTTATGCCCAAGTAATTCTTGTACTACATGTAAATCAGCACCTTGATTAAGTAAATGTGTTGCAAATGAGTGACGTAATTTATGTGGTGTCAATTGTCGTTCTAGTGGCAAAAGAACTCTAAACATTTTAATAATACGTTGTACTGAGCGTGATGTTAATTTTTCATAGCGATAATTAAGGAACAATGGTTCTTGTTGATTTTGTATTGCAGGGCGCTCTGTCATATAATATTCCAAGATTTTTTCTTGTGCTTTGAGACCAAATAAAACAATTCGCTCTTTTTTATTCTTACTTACAATGCGAATGGTTTTATTATTCATATCAATATCTTCAATTTTCATGTTAACCAACTCAGAACATCGAACACCTGTTGCATATAATAGTTCAAAAATAGTTTTATCACGCACGGGATAGCGAGTTGATAATGTATCATGAGATATGCTATCAAGAATATGAGATAATTCATCAATACTGAAATAAATAGGCAATTTTTTATCAATGGGCGGTCTTTTAAGATTAAGTTTAAGATCAATACCTTTACTTTTTAAAAACCTTTCAAATGAAGTAAAGCAGGAAAATTTTCTTGCTATGGAATTTTTACTAATTTTTTTATAAAAGAGAGTGACCAAATATCGTTCAATAATCTGACGTAGTCCAAGATGGTGTGCATCATATTCTGACAAGACTAACCAGAAAGAAATGAATTGATTAAGATCCAAATAATATGCACGTAGGGTATGTTCAGAAAAATTCCGTTCTGTCTTGAGATACAGTAAAAAAGCATCTTTATGAAGTTCAAATTCTTCTTTTTTCATATGCATTCCTGCGTTAAGATATAATGCTATAATTAGCTACTATAACAAATTATACTCTTTACAGCGACGATTGACAGAAGAACGATTAACTCCTAAAAAAAATGCAATTTTATTTTGATTTTTAAACTTATTCCATAAAAGGCCCATGATGCGTGGTTCTTGCAATGCTTTTTTACCGAGTCGAGCTGCTTCAATAAGATCAGGATCGGTAATATCATATGCAGGATCAAATAAAACTTCCTGATGTATATGATTTTTTTTAGATTTTTTTATAAGAGTCTGCTGGACACGAACTTTCAATTCTTGCAAGCTTATCGGTCGATCATGAGTTAAAACATTCTTTTCTTTATCAGTTAACACAAGGACATGCTGTAATGCATCAGACATTAATGCTTGCTGCGTAAAGCCATCGGTTAATGCATGTAATTCATCTTCAGGCAATGTCAATAATGATGGCAATGTTACAACAGTTGACTTTAATTCATTAAAAAATGTTTTACTAAACTTTCCTTCTTGAACTAACAAACTTAAATTTTTATTTGTCGAACAAATAATACGAACATTACTTGCAATTTTTTGATCATTTTTAAATTGACTATACGTCCCCGTTCGAATAAACATTGCCAAATATTCTTGTGTTTCTTTATCCAAGAAATGAATATTTTTTATGAAAAGAGTTCCAACATTATCAAGTTTTTCTAATAAAGGTTGACTATACTTTTCCTGAACCCCAAAAATAGGATTAATACCAAAAAGTGCAACTGCTATGTCAAAATTACAAGAGGGTCCTTGCAATGTCATAATATGCAAGTCATCTCGCATACTAATATGATGTAATATTTCTGCTGTAGGTTGTAAATCTTGTTCGGGCATTTCTAATAAGATTGCTTTTTTACTTAATGCGATTTTAAGGAGTTGTATTTTAAAATTTAATAAAATTGATCCTGAGCTAGGAATAAGTTGATTAATTAACTTACCTGATTGTGTCGTCTGCAAATAAAGTAAATAATCCCACTCACTTGGATCATTTAATAAATCAATATGGTGTTTAACTGCATCAGAAATAGATGGATATGAAACGGTAATAATAACGGTGTTTTTTTCTAAATGGGGAACAGCAGAAATAACCAATGTATTATCATGTGTGTCTTTAACAAATACTGTTTTCGGTCCTTTACAAGATTCAACTTGCTGCGCCAAATGACGTAAAGATTGTGCAAGCGGATGTCCATGCTGTTGATTAATATTAATATCTATCAACTCGATTGCTGCCTGATTACCATATGCAAAATGTCTATTTTTATAAAATAATATGCCAATATGTTTCGTCTTGCCTTTACGCAAAAACGATTTAATACTTTCTTTATACTGTTCTATCTGTTGATGCTTATGATACAACTCAAAACGTAAGTTTTGTTCTTGTTCAATCAAAATATCTAAACTTTTATTTTGTAATAAATTGATAATGTTACCCAAGTAACTACCGAAAACAATAAATTCGTCACGTTCAACATTACTATAAAAATTCTCCCCACGAGCATGTCGATCAACGATAATATATGCAAGTAACTTTTCATTTTCATAAATAGGCAAAAAGATATCTGCATTTATACTATTCAAAAACTTTAAAAGCACTTCACTCTTCTCACATGAATGATAAAAATGAGTAAAATCAATTTCATCATAAATCAGAATTTTTTCTTCTCGTAATGCCCGTTCAATAATAGTTGCATGTGTTGCTAAAAATGTATCAACAAGTGAAATTGTACTATCTTCGATTATATTCAAATGTATCTTATGTTCTATGGTATTACTATTTCTTAAATACAGACGAGTTTTATGAGATACTATAGTAAAAGTATCTTTAAAAAAATTTTGCGTAATATGACCAAGTTCACGCAAATTAGTTACATCACTTAATCGCTCTAAAACTCCCTTAAAATCATTAATAAAATTAATATTCATGGGCTGATATATATGATTTTTTAAATTTAAAAATCGCAAACCAAAAATTTTACGTGCACAAAAATAAATAGATAATGTCGTTAATATTGTTGAAAATCCAACGCCTGCATAACTATGAGCAATCCAGGTTATAGCATATACTTTAAAGGGAAATAATTGGATAAAATCAGCCATTAAAAAAGGCATAATTAAACCCTGTATTAGAACTTTAAGCTGTTTTTTCAACAAGTGAGGTAATTCAGATGAGCGTATTTTTTGAATTGCAATAAATAGACTGGGAAGCATAACAATAAAAAGAGCATAAAATGTAGCAAAATTTTGGACTCTTGGTTCAAATGAAAATTTTCTCTGCGCTAAACTTATACAATCAAAATCAATGATAGCTATTATTGCAAATAATAAACCAAAGACACTACTTATACAACAAAGAATTTTTTGTCTAATTGGAATATAATAACTATCAACTACAAGACTTTCTATAAATAATGATATTGATTGATATTGTACTAAAAAAAATATCCATGCAATACGAATAATCAATAAGACAATTTGATAGCCCAGTTGAGGGAAAAAAAGTTCTTGAGATAATTTAAGTATCCATGCCAAATCAGAAAACATATTACCAATAAGTATTGTAAATAAGAAGAAAAGTGGCTTAGCCATTGTATCCATAAGCAACGATTTTTGAATTAGAATAATTAATATTACTAATTTCAGTACAAATGAAATAGATGTAGCGGGTAATATAAAATAAAAGGATCCCAGTATTGATTCAAAATATTCTAAAAAAAACATAATTATATTGCGATTTCTATAAGGCTTTATTATACTTACTTTTGTTCACTAGTTTTTTATTAATAAACTTATTTTTGGAGTCTCTATGAAACACTATGTTAATTTTATCACATTTGTGCTGTCTCATCATAAACAACTGTTAACAATAACAGCATTTTTACTTGGACTTATCGGAGATGCTCCTCCTGGTGGTTAACCATAATTCCATCGTAGCATAATTTCTATGCTAAACCAACTATTATGAGGGTAGTAATGTGGCAACCGAATTAGATAATCAAAAAAAAAATATTGTTACTATCATTAAATTAATGCGAACTGCCACAAAAAAAATGGTGCAACCTGCTGCAAGCAGTATCATTAAACAATATGGCCGCGATCCGTTTCTTATTCTTATTAGCTGCATCCTAAGCCTTAGAACAAAAGATTCTGTATCGTTGCCTGCTTCACAACGTTTATTTTCTCACGCTCAAACGGCTGAAAAATTACTCTGTTTGTCACCAAAAACTATTGAACAACTCATCTATCCAACCGGTTTTTATCGTCAAAAAACAAAACAAATTTTAAAACTTTGTACTATTTTAATTGAAAAATATAGTGGAAATCCTCCCAGAACCCGAGATGAACTTATCCTATTACCAGGCGTTGGGCCAAAAACAGCAAGCCTTGTACTGAGCGAAGGATTTGGCATTCCTGCCATTTGTGTTGATACACATGTTCATCGAATCTCTAATCGTTTAGGCCTCGTTAAAACAATAAGTCCAGCACAGACAGAAACGGAACTTGAAAAAATAGTACCTCAAAAATATTGGGCTGAACTCAATAGACTTATGGTTATGTGGGGACAAAATATATGCGTCCCAATTTCTCCAAAATGTTCCATTTGTCCTCTGCGTTCACTATGTCCTCAAGTAGGCGTTACAAAGCATCGCTAAAATAATTTATGTTTTTGAGATTTATAATGTTGAACAAGACCAGCATGTCTTTTTGTACTAAAATCGCAACCAGCATTTTCACAAAAATAGGGTTTTTCATCTCTATGCGTAATATTCTCATGGTCCCTTAATATAGAAGACGTGACTGCCAAATAAAAGCAAATCTTACACTGATATACTGCACTATTAGGATACTCTTTGTTCTTATCATGCAGATTCTTGTGATTTTTCATCCAGTTAAAGTTTGTCGTACTATAAGAACATTCCTTACAAGGCCATGTAGCATTCCTTTTCCTTCTTTTAACATTTTCTTTGGTAACAATAGGACCTGCATTCTCCTTCTTTCTTTTTTTTATAAGTGGTTGAGGCTTAACTATATCTTTATCTATAGTCGTTATTTTCTGTGATCTTTCTATTGCAGCATCTGCTAGAATATCTAAAACAGAAGGCCCTTCCATTCCTTGTAACTGACTAATTAATAGATTGGTAATAAAAAAAATAACCAATATTATTTTCATATTTGTTTCTTTTCTTCGTTGGCGCAATTCACTAAAAAAGGAATTTCAAATTTTTAGTTTATCAATCTTACACAATACATCTTCAAGCGTTAAACCAAATTCTTGTTTACCGTCAAGATCGCGTAAAGTTATAGTTTTATTTTCTGCTTCTTTTTTTCCTATGACAATCATCATTGGAACACGCTCTAATTGTGCACGTTTAATTTGTGCGGCAATAGGATCTGATGAATTATCCATTTCAACACGAACATTATAATCAAACAACATCTTCATAATGTGATGCGCATATTCTTTTTGTTCATCAGTAATAGTTAATACTCTCATCTGCACAGGCGATAACCAAAATGGTAATTTACCTTTAAAATGCTCCAAAACAATACCAAAAAATCGTTCAAATGACCCATAAATTGCACGATGTAACATTACTGGCCGCTCTTTAATACCCTCAGAAGAAATATAACTTAAATCAAAATTTTCAGGTTGAAAAAAATCAATTTGCATGGTACCACATTGCCATATTCGTTTTAATGAATCTTCTATGCCAAATTCTATTTTAGGTCCATAAAATGCGCCTTCTCCTTCATAAATGGTATATGTTTTGCCAGCTGTTTCTAATGCATTTTTAAGCGCTTTAATGGCAACATCCCATAACTCATCACTACCCATTGCTTTTACAGGTTTTGTTGAAACACCAATGATAATATTACCAAAATTAAATGGCTTTAATACTTCATCGGTCAATCTGATAAAATCAGTTACTTCTTGTTCTATTTGATTTTTGGTACAAAAAATATGTGCATCATCTTGTGTAAATGCACGAACTCTAAATAAGCCACTTAAAACACCTGATAATTCATGGCGATGAACAAGCCCAAATTCAGCTAATCTCATCGGTAATTCACGGTATGAATGTGGGCGTTCTTTATATACCAAAATGGCACCAGGACAATTCATTGGCTTAATTGCATATGAACGTTCATCAATATTACAAAAATACATATTATCTTTGTAATGTTGATAATGACCCGATCGCTGCCATAATTCATCACTTAACATAACTGGCGTAGAAATTTCTTGATAATGTGCTGCTCTTAAATGTTTACGTAAATGATCTTTCATCGCATTTAAAACTATTGTGCCGTGAGAATGAAAAAATGGAAAACCAATTCCTTCTTCATGAAATGAAAAAAGATTGAGTTCTTTGCCTAGTCTACGATGATCAAACTGAATCGCATCTTCGCGTTGTTTAATAAATGCATCTAAATCTTCTTGTGTAAAAAATGCTGTACCGGTAATGCGTTGTAATTGTGTTTTTGATTTATCAGCACGCCAATAGGATCCTGAGGTATGTAATAATTTAAAATATTTAATTTCTCCTGTTGATACAACATGACCTCCGCGACATAAATCATAAAAATTATCTTGTTGCGCAATGCCTACCGTATCACCGGGAATATCATTAATCAATTCCAATTTAAATACATTATTTTTATATATCTCACGCGCAACATCTTTTGTAACTTGATCATGAGTTAAAGGAATATTTCTGCGTGAAAGTTCACGCATTCTTTCTTCAATATGTATAAGATCTTCATCTTTAAAATTTTTTTCAGGTAAAAAGTCATAAAAAAATCCTTCTTTAGTTGCAGGCCCAATAGTCAAAATAGTATTTGGAAATAATTCTGTAATAGCATGCGCAAGTAAATGGGCAGCAGAATGGCGCAATATTGATAACTCTTTTTCTTTCATAATATTATTCCTTTAAGAACTGTGTTAAGGAGTACATTCAATTTCATTAATTATAGCACGTACACATAAAAAATGTAGCGAACCATGAGTTCATTGCTTCAGCAGTATCACTATGCTACGCTGCTTTACGAGTAGTAGACCATTTAAGCATAGGAACAATAAGATGCCTACAAACAAAAAAATCTTTATCCTTGACACCAACGTTTTAATACATGACCCAAAAGCATTATTCAGCTTTACCGGAGCTCATGTTGGTATTCCAGCAATTGTTCTTGAAGAACTCGATCAGTTCAAAGGAGAAGGCACTGAACGTGGGCGTAATACACGAGAAACCATTAGGAAACTAGATGAATTACGAAAACAAGGATCATTACGAGACGGTGTTCCCCTTGAAAACGGCGGAACTTTACAAATACTTTTCTATGATGATACAACATTAAATAAAACACCTTTTATCGTAAGCGCTGGTGATAATGAAATTTTACTCACGGCCCTTAGTATGCAACAACAAGGATATGATGTCACTTTTATTTCTAAGGACCTCAATGCACGGGTTAAAGCTGATGCTTTGGGTATTCCAACCGAAGATTATTCAAAAGAATATGTAAGTGAAGAAGAATTTTATCAAGGGTGGATTAGATTATCAGTTCCTGCTGTAGAATTAAAGCGTGAATATCCAACACAACTTACCGTTTTAGCAAAAGATGGTTTAATTATGCGCAATGAATTTGTCTTGGCAGAAAGTAATAATAACCCCCATAATTTTCGTATATTTCGTTATCTTGGTAATGAAAAATTTATACCTGTATTCAATCCTCAATTAAATTGGCCATTATTGCCTCGTAATCCACAACAATTAATGGCTCTTGAACTTCTTCTGGATACCAATATTCAATTTGTTTGTTTATTTGGACCAGCAGGAACCGGAAAAACCTTCTTGGCATTACTTGCCGGATTACATTTGTTATTTGTTAATAAGAACTACGATCGCATGATTATATCTCGTCCTGTAGTTCCGCTAGGACGCGATATTGGCTTTCTACCTGGTACCGTAGAAGAAAAATTACATAGCTGGATGATGCCTATTTATGACAATATGCAGTACATAATGCATACCATAAATAAATCACAAAAATTTCAAGATGAAGAAGATGATGAAAATAATCACAAAAAACAAAAGAATAAAAATAAACAAAATAAACCTAAACATAAACACAAAAAAGGACCGCATGGAATTACATTTGAAGACCTGCTTCATCAAGGAAAAATTTCCATGGAAGCGATTACCTACATGCGAGGTCGCACTATTCCTTATCAACTTATTTTGATAGATGAAGCACAGAATTTAACACCGCATGAGATAAAAACATTAGTAACCCGCGTTGGAGAGGGAAGTAAAATTATTTTAACTGGTGATCCTTATCAAATTGATTCACCTTATCTTGATTTCAGTAGTAATGGATTAGTTGTCGCAAGTGAACGATTTAAAGGACAACCACTTTTTGGTTCAGTTTATTTACCAACAAGTGAACGTAGCGAACTAAGTCGACTTGCCGGTGAATTACTCTAATAATGCCTCAAAATGACTCCTGGCATTTATCCTAAATTTGTTGAAAAATAAAAGCGTACAAAAAAAATAAACCCTGGCTTTAAAAGCATAGGGTTTATTTTTTTACAATTTATTAACAAAAATGTGTTCTAGTAGTTTTAGTTTTTTTTATCTAAATAAACACTTCTCCCCTATATATTCATAATGTTACTTAGTCTTTGAATATTCTTCAAAAAAATTATAAATAGCGTCACAATTCATAACATTCTTTGTTAGCGTAGTAGTAGAAACAATCACCGGAACATTATTTGGAAAATCATAACATTGTATGAAACCGAGAAGATTCAATCGATCAAATGCTTCTGATGATGCATTTTTAAATGTACTAAATTCAACCACTTCTTCGCCAACATTTAAAAAAAAGATCAATGCTTTATCAAGACTATCAGACAATCCCTTATCTCTTTTACCTCTATAGATGCGAACATTACAAAGATAAATAGATTCCTTTATAGACGGCTTTGTTGTTTCTTCTATTGCTAGGCCAGCGGTTACTACAAAACTAATTGCCAACGCCACAAATAACATCTGTTTTTTTATCATGATCTTCTGATCTCCTAAAAAATAATTTCTACCATTAAAAATTTTTATGAGTTGCTTATTTCCGTCTTATCTTTCTGCAAATCGCCCAAATATGAAGGTAAATTAACACCAGACATAGAAGCAATTTCATGAAGAGGTGGTAGTGATTTTATCATGCTACTTAAAAAATTAGCTGTTGAACTACCTTTTTCAGATGAACCATTGTCCCACACTGTGATCTTATCAATTTTAATATTTTTAATAGCTTCTACTTGTAGTTTTGCAATTTCTTCAAGTTTTTCAATCATCAGCATAGTCGCTGCATCTTGACCATTATTTGCACACGCTTCAATAAGAAGTTTGTAACCTTCTGCTTTTGCTAATAATACTTTACGCACACCTTCAGCTTCTGCTTGTTTGATATGTAATATTGCAGCAGCTTCACCTTCTGCTTCAATACGTCGTTTTGTTGCATCAGCAGAGGCAGCAATTTCTATTTTACGACGCTCAATTTCTTTAGGCACTATTTCTTCTGCTTCAAGACGTTGTAGCTCTGCCAAACTTCTTGCTCTATAAATTTCAGCATAAGCATTTTGCTCAGCTATCTGTCCACGTCGAGTAGCATCGGCTTCTTGTTCAAGCAATTGCGCATTAACATTGGCTATTTTCGCTTTTGCCTCATTTTCACCTTGAACTGCGTCAGCATTATACGTAGCAACTTCAATACGGCGCTCTTTTTCAGCTTCCGCTTTACCTATTTCACCGCTTTTTTCTTGATTTGCTACATCTACCTTTGCCTGATTAAGTGCAGTAGAAACAGACTTTCTACCAATACTTTCAATGTATCCTGATTCATCGGTAATATCAGTAATATTAACATTTAAAAGCATGAGCCCAATTTTTTTCAGTTCTGACTCAATATGTTTTCTAATTTCCATCAGAAAACGTTCTCTATCTTGATTGATCTCTTCAATCATTAATGATGCAACCGTTAAACGCAATTGCCCGATAATAATTTCAATAGCCATCATTTCAATATCTTTGCGCGACAATGCGAGCAAACGAATCGCAGCATTATTCATTGCTTCTTGAGTTATATCAATAGCAACAGTAAAAGTGCTCGGCACATTAATACGAATATTTTGTTGAGACAATGCTGACTTAAGGGGAATATGCAATGTCATAGGAGTTAAATCAAGAAACGCATAATCTTGAATTAATGGCCAAATCAATGCACCACCACCGTGATAACATTTTACCGATTTTTCACCAGCTATTCTTCCATATACTGCTAAAATTTTATTAGATGGACACCTTTTATAACAACTTGCCAAAAAAGATCCTATTAAAAAAATCACGAACACACATGTTATGATAAAATTTATCATAAATATTCCTATTTTTTAGATTTATTAAATTTTTTGAACTTTAGAAACGGATTAGACACGAACATAAAATATAAAATGGATTACAAGAAAAAATACGCTTAAAAATTTCCCAAAGAGCAATAAATAATGAATTCTGTTGCAACTGCCATCTGGCAAATTGAGTACAACTAATTACATACTTACAATGAGCTGCACCAAACAAAGGGCGAAGCCCCATAATAACAAAAATAATTATTTTATTAAGAAATGAACATTTCATTTTTTTGCAAAGCCTTATCATAAGCACTAAGAAGAAGACTCTTTAATTGATCAAAAGAAAGACCAGTCATTTTTCTATATACTATTATCACGAAATCAAAATTAAGATTAAAAAATTTTTCTTCGTAAAAAATTGACTTTATACGTCGTCGTAATTTATTACGCTCAGGAGCATTTCCTACTTTACGAGAAGCGACAATTAATACCCGACCACTATCTTTTTGGCACGGTGCAAAAAGAATGACGCATGCTTGATTTTTGATAATAGGCCGAGCATGTTGAAAAAGATGATCAATTTCACGCTTAGTAAACTTGGAAATCTGTTTAACAATACTCGGCATATTTAGTATCTATCTTTAATACTTACTTGGTGCCAAGCGCTTACGGCCAGAAGCACGACGACGATTGATGATCTTTCTACCATCCTTGGTGCTCATTCTTTTGAGAAAACCATGTTTTCTACGACGTTTTATATTACTTTTTTTAACAATAGTTAATGACATAAATTTCTCCGTTATAATTGCATATAATTTATATTTTAAAGCAAAAACAATATAAATTCAAATTATTGTTCAAAAATATATTTATTTCTTTTTGATATTTTTTAAATATTCTAAAACTAACACACCTTCACAAGCAAAAAACTATTCTAATTCTGATAAATAACGCTCTGCATCTAGCGCTGCCATGCATCCGGCACCTGCTGAAGTAATTGCCTGGCGATATCGATAATCATGTACATCTCCTGCGGCAAAGACGCCCTCAATATTAGTACGTGTTTGATTAACAATTTCAACAAATCCACCTTTATTACAGGTAATACAATCCTTAAATGGTGCAGAATTAGGATTTAATCCAACAGCAATAAAAGCTCCATCAGCTTCTAATTTAATCTTTTCACCAGTCAACTGATCAGTAATAGTAACTGCAGTAAGATGATTTTCATCACCATGAAACTCTGTCGCTGTACTGTTATAGTAAATTTTAATATCAGCATCATTCACAACGCGCTGTTGCATTGCATGAGAAGCAGTAAATTTATCAAGAATATGTACGATAGTTATATTTTTTGTAAATTTTTTTAGAAATGATGCGTCTTCCATGGCAGTATCGCCACCACCAATAACTACCACTTTTTTATCCTTATAAAATGCACCATCGCATACTGCGCATGTAGTAACACCTTTTCCCCAATACACATCTTCACCAGGTATTTTCAAACGTTTAGGGGTTGCTCCTGTTGCAATAATAATTGCGTGAGCTTGCAAAGAAAATTTATTATTTACGGTAACAGTAAAAGGATTTTGAGAAAAATCAACCTTCGTTACTTTACCTGCTATAAATTGAGTCCCAAAATATTGAGCATGATCACGCATATTCATCATCAACTTTGGTCCCAGTATACTTTTTTCTCCTGGCCAATTTTCAACATAAGATGTTTTAACAAGCTGTCCCCCTGGTTCGTCACCGTCAATAACGATTGGTTCAATATTTGCTCGAGCTGCATAAATAGCAGCAGTTAATCCGGCTGGTCCTGAACCAATAATGATAAGTTTATGAATTTTGTCTTTCATGATGTTTTTTCTTATTTAAAATTTAATCGATATTTATTTTTTTGTTAAATAATGAATTACATAATTAATAGCTTTTTCACGTGCACATACACGTCCTAACTCATGTGTTGCTAATGGTGTTTCTTGCCCATACAGCTTAGAGTTGGGTAAACTAAAATAAATGAATTCTTTCATGCGAGAGCGCTTATCAAAATTTAAATAGTTCACTATATCTTCATTAGAAACAACAATGTTTTCACGATAGATTACCTGATCTATTAATAACATTTCCTTAACTTGTTTTTCAGCCAACTGTTGAATCCAGAAGTTAAAATCTTTTTGTTTTCTATATACATTATAATCAGGATTAGTTTGAATTGCACTTAAAATAATTTTTTTTTGTCGCAACACAAGGTGATTTGGTGCAAAAAAGCGATGACGCGAAAGAAGCAACTTAAATGCTTCTTCTACCATCGCAAGACGTTGCGATACATCATTACGATAGGAAAAAACTTCAATTAATTTTTTATGCATATCTTTATTAGTTTTTACTTTAAAATGATCTTTAAATTGATCAAAGCAAAAATAAGCATAGGAAACGAAATCAACGATAGTTACCTTAAAATTATAACAAGCTCGCAACTGATCACTAAAATAATCTTGTAATCCCTTATTGTGCACGACAAATTGTTCACCTTTTTTTCTGCCTAAAAACAAAGATCTCAAATGATTTTCAACATCTTCATTGCCCAATTTAAGCCAAAAATTTTGCGAAAAACGTTCATCCAAAAATGTATGGGCCTTATCAACAACTGAAACATCAAAATTTACCCAATCACCAATCGCTATTCCATTGTCCGGAATATATTTTTCTAAATTTTTTTCTTCTTCTTGAATGAATGTTTCAACCTGCCTATCAAGATCTTTATAATTTTTACGATTCGGAGTTTTAAAGGGAAAATATTTCCATTCATTTAAAGAAATCGCAGGAAAAATGCTTAATTCAAAAATAAACCGAGCGTCATGATCATAGTCTAAAAAGATATCGATAAGACGCGGCTCTCCCGCAACGAGTAATTTTCGTGTCCTTATTTCTTGAAAAAGAAAATTGACAATACCGAACTTAAAAAAAAATTCTTTCAAGTGCTCAATAATATTTATCTTATATTGCTTAACAATATATTCTATTGGTACCTCCCCATGTTGAAATCCATAAGCCTGAATATTGCTTTGTAACGCAACTGCCGTCTCTTCAAAAAAAACATTTACCAAAAATTTGGAAACAATTATTTTTGCCGAACACACCGTTGGTTGTTCATAATTATTTTCTAAACTAAAAAAAATATTGTTATCTAGTGATACATTTTGCTTCATACATACCTTTCTATGCCAAAAGCTTAATAAATACCCTACTAAACTTTGACAATAAACTTTTTTTTAAATAGTGCATCACTTCATCAAAATTTGCAAGTCTGTATTTTTATTTTTTTAGTTTTCTCAATGATTGGTTATGATAACAAGAAAAAGAATTAAAAAATAATGGTGCAAGAGGAGGGACTTGAACCCACACGCCTTTCGGCACTGGATCCTAAGTCCAGCGCGTCTGCCAATTCCGCCACTCTTGCACATTTTAAAGATGGTGGGCTGCCTTGGACTCGAACCAAGAACCCACAGATTAAGAGTCTGTTGCTCTGCCAATTGAGCTAGCAACCCATATTAACTTGTTAATATTGTACCATACAAATAAATAAAGAAAACTATTTTTTTCTACAATCCTTATTTTTTTAAAAAAGGTCTTTCTTTGGTAAGATTAATAAATTGATCATGATATTCTAGAGCTTTTTCATGATTCATTTTGTCGAGAGCCTTAATGTTACCTTTAGTTGAAACCACCCAACCAATTTCTGTTGTCTTAGGTTCTGCTAATAATATCTTAATCAAATTAATAATGTCTCCCTCTGTCAACTCTTCCTTTGGTTTTTCTTCTGATGGTACATTAGCTTCAGTCTTTTTATTTTTTTCAGATCGTACAAAGTTAATGCGATCTATTATTTTTTTTGTGACATCATTTTCTGTCATAATATTTTTCATAATAAGAACTTTTTTTAATGTTCCAATGTCATTAGACCACTTTGGTATAGGAATTCCATATACATTATAAACTTTAGAACCATACTTCGTTTTTTCTTCAATTCTTTCAACTGCTTGCCCATTCCAATTACTTGGTAATTTATCTAAAAGTCCATTAAACAGTTCAAGAAGTTTCTCATTATCTAATTCACTAAGCTTAGCTATACTAAAAATTTGTTCTGCAATCTTTGGCTCTTTTACTGCTGCTTCGGGGGTTTTTGTTGTTGCGGCAGACTTTTTCGATCCATTTTTACCAGGCCCACCTTTAGGGGCGGTAGGTGGTGCGCCTTTTTTCATGCCGCCAGTACCAGAAGCAGTAGGTGGTGCGCCTTTCTTCATTCCGCCAGTTGTAGTTGGTGGTGCAATGGAAGATGTATCTCTTGACATAGCAGCCTTTTCAGCAATTTTTTGTACATCATCACTGATGATTTCGTAAACTCGATTGAGATAACTATTTGCCAATTGACGATCAAATATTGCAAGATCAAAAATTAAATCCGAAACTTTTTTATGCCATTCACTGTCTCTAGGTAGCTGAAATTGCACTTCTAATTTTTTTATTATTTCATCTTTATTAATTAATTTTTCAACAACTTCTTCCTCGCTGTGGATCGCAGGTGCTTTTTCCTCAATATGATGAATTTTTTTCAAATAATCAGCTGCCAATTGTCGATAAACAGTTAGCAAATTTAATAATAAATCATCTGTTTTTTTATACCATTCATCGTCAATAGGCAAATGCATTTGTTTTTCTAATTCCGCCGTTGTTGATGCTTTCACTACTTCAAGTGCAGGGAACATTTCACTACGATTCCTTGTAACCAAACTACAAATAGTTATATTTGATATTAGAACAAACAATATCAATACAATAATAGATATTTTCTTTGTATTTTTCATAACAATTTCCTTTTTTTCATGTTACAAACATTATCGTAAAAAAGGCGAGGATTATATGATAATAATCACTCGCTTTTTTTTATGTATAGGTGATCAAAGAGGAAAAAACTTTAAACAGTCGAAAGTTCAACTTCTTTTTTCTTAGCCATTACTTCGACTTTACCGATATAGAGATCAGTAATTTCTTGTAAAACATCTGCTAATCGATTATGAAAGTTTTCAGAAATCTTTTTATCTTTTTTAGCGTCCATAATAAGGTTTTTAAAATCTTTACGAACATTTCTAATAGAAACTTTACATTCTTCTAGTTTTTTATGCAATATCTTAACAAGTTCTTCGCGACGATCAGAACTCATCTCAGGCAAGCGCAATCTGATGGTTTTACCATCATTAGCTGGCGATACACCAATGCCTGATGCAACGATTGCCTTTTCGATATCAACAATTATCGATGTATCCCATGGTTGAACAGTTAATAAGCGTGGGTCTGGTGCAGATACAACACCAAGGCCTTTTAGCGGTATTGGATCTTGGCCGTATACAGCAACGGGGATATCTTCTATCATAGATGTATGTGCTCTACCCGTACGAATCTTAATTAACTCACGCTCATAATGCTTTAATGGATTTTCCATTTCAGCTTCCATGGGTTTTTGAAAGCTTTTAATATCATTTTCTATCAAAATAATTTCTGCCATAATTGTTCCTTTGATTTGATATTACTTGCCCAATTCAAATCGGCAAAATCTTCTGATTCGTATGCTTTCACCAGTTTTAGCGATTAGTTCCTGTAGAACATCTCTTACGGTAAGTTGATCATTTTTAATAAATGATTGCTCAAGAAGACAAATATCACTGTAAAGTTTTTTAACCTTGCCTTCAACTATTTGGGCAATTATTTTTTCAGATTTACCTGAATCAGCCATTTGCTCATTAAAAATAGTTTTTTCATGATCTAAAAATGCTTGGTCTACATTTTCAGGTGCTACGTACATTGCTTTATTTGCTGCAATTTGTAAACAAAGATCTTGTGCGAATTGTCGTACTGCATCGGTATTAGCAACAAAATCAGTTTCACAATTAATTTCAAGGAGAACGCCAAGGCGATCACCAGGATGAATGTATGCCTTTATAATTCCTTCGCCGGTTTCCTTATCTGCACGTTTTGCGGCAACTAATGCACCTTTTTTACGCAGCAAATCAAGTGCTTCATCAAAATTACCTGCAGTCTCTTCCAATGCTTTGCGACAATCCATAAGACCAAGACCTGTATGATCTCTTAATTCTTGTAGGAGCGCTTTATCAATTTTTACCATATAGTTTCTCCATGAGGCATACATACCCCAAATAAAATCTAATATTATTCTTAATACTATTTTTAATTGTGCCATAAATGACTTTTTTATCAATGTAATATAATAAGAATGGTTTATTTCTTACATTTTTTCCGGATGACTAATACCCAGAAGATCTAAAACGAGCGCAATGGTGTCTCTCAAAATGCTTACTAACAGCAATCGTCCGCGGCTTTTTTCACTATTTTCAACATCAATAACACGTACATGACTGTAGTATCGATGAAATAACTGTGATAATTCAACAACATAATATGTCAATAAATGAGTTTGATGATTAATAGCAATATCACATAATAATTGCTCAAGAAAAATAATTTTTTTAAGTAAAAAGGCTTCTTCTTTGCCAATATAATGTGCATCATTAGCATTAATATCAGCCAAGTTTATATTTTTTTTAGCTTTTTCTAATATACTACCCATACGTACATATGCATATTGTACGTAATAAACAGGATTTTCCTCTGTTCTTTTTAACGCAAGATCAAGGTTAAATTCAAGCTGAGCATCAGCCTTGCGATGCAAATAAAAAAATCGAGCTACATCTTTACCAACAGTGTTAATTATATCTTGTAAACTAACTATCGCACCCGCGCGCTTTGACATACGTACTAATGCTCCACCCTCTGATATTTTCACTAATTGATACAAAATACCCACAAGTGGGCAACTGTAGCCTAATGCCTCTTTTACTGCATTAAGACGCACAACATAACTATGATGATCATGGCCAAGAACAAGGATAAGATTATCAAATCCCCGATCAACTTTATTTTTTAAATAAGCGATATCTGCCGCAATATATGTGTACTCTCCTGTTGATTTACGCACCACACGATCTTTATCATCACCAAACTGTGTTGTTCGTAACCATAATGCATTATCTTTTTCAAACAAAAAACCGCGATTTTGTAACAAATCTAAAGCTTGTTGTATGAGGCCATCCTTATGTAATGTTTTTTCGGAAAACCATACATCGTATTCAATACCATACTCTTTAAGTGTATTCTTTAATGCAGCAAGCAAATTTTCCTTTGCATATTCAGCAAAAAAAATATCAGGTTTTTCAAAAAGTTCCTTACCATATTCAGCAAAACAATCTCGCGCAAGCTCTAAAAGATATTCACCATGATAACCATCTTCAGAAATTGATGCTTCTATACCTATAACTTGTAAACAACGAATTTTAAATGACTCACCAAGTTTTTGAATTTGATTTCCTGCATCATTGATGTAAAATTCTTTCGTAACATTATGTCCAATAAAACGTAATACATTACCTAATACATCTCCAATAATACCACCTCGCCCATGACCAAAATGTAAAGGTCCTGTGGGGTTGGCACTTACAAATTCAAGAGAATAATTATATTTTTTTTCTAGCGTGTCAGGTTTAAAAAAATAGTTTTTTTGTTCATGTAACTCCAGTGCAAGATAGATAAATGCTTTTGGCGTCAGATATATATTAATAAAACCAGGACCAGCGATTTCAACTTTTTCCACTAACGGATGCGCAAATGATTTAATAATCTCCATCGCTATATCACGAGGAGTTTGCTTCAACTCTTTTGCAAGCACCAATGCTACGCTTGTGGATAAATTACCAAATGCCTGTTTGGCCTCGTCAACATTAATATGCAAACGACACACATCAACAGCAATATTTATGTTAAATAACTTTTTGACGTGTGTTGTAAATGTTTTTTGAATACAGTCGATACTATTCATATTATTTTTCCTATTAAGTCTTATATAGTGTGTATTTTAGCACAAATATGAAGTCCTCGATAGGTAACAAAATAAAAAAATCTTTAGGCGTCAAGGCATAATTTTAAAATGTTTTTCTTATTTATCTTTAATTTAATAAATATTACTATTCAAGTTTTTCTAAAGCTTTAATGATTTTATGGTCATACTCAATATACTTTTTCAAAATTTCTTTCTCATATGTCTCATAATAAAGAATTTGGCGCTCATAATCAAAAATTTTGCGCTTCGGAAAAGATCCTATCTCCTCAAAAACATAGAATTTATTAAACAAATATTTAGCAATACCTGCCAAGACCAGCGCCCTCACACCATTAAGGGGCCATTGCTCATTTATCAAAAACAACTTTTGTTCAAGAGGTGATAGTGTACTTACAACATTAGATGTAATGGTAGCCTTTTCTCTATCTAATTCAATACCAAATATACTTTTTTTCATAAAATCCCAGTAACTTAAACCCAATGCATTTTCTGGCGTATTTAAAACAGGTAATATATCAAAAAGTCCGTGAATATAGTAACTACCCAAAAAAAAAGCTCCTATAATTGATCCACCCGCGATAAAGTTAATTAACTGCTCAGGCTCAATTATTTCATGAAAAAAAGATTTTTTTTCTTCTTTTTTTGCTAATAATTCTTTTAGAATTGCTTGATGATCTTTGACGATATTAATATCTTTATCAGTTTTTATAAAATCACCACTAGCAAAAGGAACAGAATAATCAGAAAAAGCCTTAACAATTTCAGTATAGCGAGCCTTATCAAACGTCACCGTAGCTATTTTGGCAGTCAAACTTAATAAAGATTTAACCATTTTATCATAGCGAGTTTTATTAACGGTATCGTAACTATTATTGGTAGTGGAACTCAATGAGGTCGAATAAAGTATCAGTATCATGATTAGGCTATTATATTTCCTATTCATAAAAAAACCTTTAATATAATAATATTATTGTTAGTATCGATATTATATTAATAATAATCAATTTGTCAATATTTATTTTATAATGGTTCAGCGCCCTGCTCTAAAATAGTAAGATATTTTTTATAAACATATGTTTTATTACGTAATTTACCCGTCACTTCTGCAACAATATTTAATTGTTGCAAATGAACCAATGCAGTTCTCGCTGTAGGTTCTGATATATCAAGCTCTTGTGCAATAAATGCGACAGATACTTGAGGTAATTTTTTTAAATTTTCAAAAACCAATGTTGCTGAAAATCACGCTCTACCAAGCGTGTTAACCATGGCTATGTCATATGCAAATAGTGCATTAATTTTGTCTATCGTTAGACAAGCTTGTTGAGCCGAATGGGTAATGCCTTGTAAAAAAAATTCAACCCACGCTTCCCACGCACCTTGTTCACGTACCTGCTGCAATAACTCATAGTATTGATTGCAATGTTGCTTTAAATATAAACTGATATACAAAATTGGTGCTGGTAAAAAAACCATCTTCGCACAACATTAAAATAACAAAAAGACGTCCAAGTCTACCATTACCATCTAAAAAAGGATGTATTGTCTCAAACTGTACATGAACTAATGCTGCCTTAATGAGGATATGATATGGCTGCTTTGTATCATAAAAAAAACTTTCCAAATCAGCCAAACATTCTTTTAAATATTCAGGTGATGGCGGTACAAATAAAGCATTACCTGGCCTTGACCCACCAATCCAATTTTGTGATTTTCTAAATTCACCAAGACTTTTATGTTTATCCCGACAACCACTCAACAATACACTATGAATCTCTCGGATTAACCGTAAACTTAAAGGAAACCGATCTTTTATGCGTTGTAAACCATGATTAAGCGCAGCAACATAGATTAAACTTCTTCAACATCTTCTCTTGCTACATGAGGGCTTTGAGCATTTCCAGATAAAATCAAATCTGCAAAGAAACTGTGCGTGCCTTCTGTTTGGGGCGATAGTAATGCCTCTTTACGTACGTACATATAAGTAAAAAGAGAAATATTTGGAATTGATTTTGCAACCCCGTTTAACTCAGCAACTGCATAGACGGCTTTATCTAAGTACAAATATACTTGCGCCATATCGATTGGCGGATCTGGTGACAGTGGCAGTGGCACGTAAATTTTCTTAGTGATAGTGGTGAAAAAATCAAAATAAAGAGCCTGCTGTCTTAATTTGTATAATTAAGACAGCAGGCATACATTATTTACATTCGTAAGTAAATTAACTATTATAGGCCAAACTTATCACCAAGATCTATACCTAACTCAGAAACATACGTATTATCTTTTTTGTTTGGATCAAGCCAATCATTAACGATTTCTATTACCTCATCTTTAAAGTTTTGCTTTTTATCCCGTTCATCGTCATTATTATTGTTTTCATTGCTTACATCTTTATCAGTTAATTCTAATGTATTAGACGACGAATTGTCATTCATATTATTTTCTTTAATCTTCTTTGTTACAAAAAACATTCCTGACAACAACGTCAATGGTGATATAACTTTATCATTACGTAGGGCATATAGATAGGTTATAATCGCTGCTATAATAAGCGCGCTCGCGATGCGTAATGAATATTTTTTATAACAATTAACTTGTTGCTCTTGTGATGATATTAGTTCATTTTGCGATGAAATAAAAACTTCCAGTTCTAAACCTTCATTATTTACATCATGACTCGGCAATATTGTGCCAAAAATTACAAAAAATAATAATAAACTCATTTGCTTATAAAACTTATTCATGTATCTCCACGCCTTTAAAAAAATTATTAATAATGCATATTACCCTTATAGTCACCAAATTAGTATACATTTACGCATAATAATTGCAATGAAAAACAATAAGCAGTAAGCAAGAATCTCTTTTTTTTGACTATTTTTTCATTTTTTTAATAACATGTTTTTTTAAAATAGCTTTATCACTAATATCCTCCGCAAGTTGTTTTTCATATGCGTATGTCAACAATTTTCCCATTTGAGGCCCTGGCGATAATATATCAAGCAGGTCAGCACCTTTTAATAACGGATCGATACGACCTGTAGAAACTCCGGCTTGTTCCACTTTTTGTTTAAAAACCATTAAATCCGAAAAATTATCCTTTAATGGTTCATGCCCTGTATCATTTCGACCTTGTCTATCAGCACTACATAAATCAATAAGCATAAGCATGGTGACATTATGTACTAATTTATTTGCTAGACGTTTATATGCAGGCAGTTTTGCTTTATTACGCACAAATTGCAATGGTGCCATATGATGTAAAACTAAACAGCCAACTGCATTAATCAAATCACTATTATGCGTAATACGTTTCATTAACAAACAAGCCAATCTTTTACTTTCTTTTTCATGGCCAATACTTTTAAGAACTCCATTAACCATTTTAGTTGTCGTCACCTTTCCCAAATCGTGACATAGTGCAGCATATAAAAGTATTAATTTGTCGAACTCTTTATCATAGCTCTGAGCTATAACTGCTGCGGCATCAAGGGATTGCATTGTATGCTCAAAAACATCTCCTTCAGGATGCCATTGTGGGTTTTGTTTTATCCCAACAGTAGCCGCAAGCTCAGGTAATACATCAGACAAACGTCCAATTTTATGCACCCAACGAATCCCTAGTGAGGGCCGTTGTGCATATAAAAACATTTTTTTAAATTCTTCTTCAATGCGTTCCCGTGAAATAGATGTAATATCCATCTCGGCGCATAGTGCATTCAATTCATCATCTGGTATCATTTCAAATCGCGCAATAAATTGCATAACACGATAAAACCGTAATGGATCTTGAATAAAAAAACGTGCATCAGGAGTTCGTAATACTTTTTTTTTAATATCATCTATCCCATTACACGGGTCAATTAGCTCACCTGTTATCATATCAAACAACATTGCATTCATCGTTAAGTCTCTGCGTCGTGCAGCAATTTCAATGGACATAAACGGATCCACCTCAACAGTCGGTTTGCGTCCTGAACTATCTACACGTGGCAATGACCAATCAGCATCAAGACCACTAACTCGTAACACACCAAACGATTTTCCTACTAAATTTACATGACCAAATTTTTGTAAAATACTTTCTAATTGAGATTGCGAAAGACCATAAACTTCAATATCAATGTCCTTTAATAATAAACCTAAAACCATATCACGCACTGCGCCACCAACTAACAAAGCACGGCCTTTATTTTGACTAATTACTTCAATAATTTCATGTATTTTATCATACTGCTGGCCCATTAATTTCATCGTTTTTCCTTATTATAACAATACTGTTCTTTGAATTAGCACAACATTTTTTGTATGCTACAAACACATCAAAAAATTGAATATCTTACTATATCAAAGGATAACGAATGAATAAAACTATGTGTATAACCCTTGCACTCGCTATCACATGCACATTAATGACAACTAATTGTTATGCCCAACACTATTGTAAAAAAATAAAAACTTTTTTTACTAATTATAAGTTAGAAAAAACAGATCAACAGGAATTTTCTACATTATCAGTAAAAAATATCTCTATTGATAATATTAATGGCCCTATCACGATTAAAACCGGTTGGAAAAAAAATTCACTTTTATTAAAAACAACAAAACGAGCAAGAAAACAGGAGGATCTCAATAATATTGAAGTTATGGTTGATTCCAGCAAAAATAATTATCTTACCATCACGACAAACTATATCAACCCAAAACTGACTGGCTCTGTTGAATACGAACTGATCGTTCCTACATCACTCAATATCGCTCTTACAATATCAGGAAATGGCGACGCATTCATAAAAGATATTTACGGAACTATTAATGTTAATACAAATGATAATATTACCATAATAAACACACATAAATCAGTAACCGCTTACACACACAAAAAGGGATCAATTACCATTGCAAACACCCAAGGCCCAGTAAATGTTCATTCCTATCATGGAAACATTTATGGAGAAAATATTAGTCATAGTTTTAACGCACATTCCTCATCAGGTAAAGTAATTGCTTACTGCAAGGAAGTGCCCTCGATAAGCGCAATTAATTTAAAAACTATATCAGGCAACATTGTACTCGCGCTACCTGTTGAAACTAATGCTGAAATTCATGGATATACGGAACATGGAACTCTTATATCTGATCACCCTATTACCTTGCGACCCTACACAACGCAACTTAATAATTCAGCATGGAATAAGTTTAAAAAAGCAGTTGACGGTACCATTGGCACTGGTGAAGCAAGTATTGCACTTCACAGCATCAATGGTAATGTAAAAATTATTGAAACTAAAACAACATAATATTTACGAAAAAAATGTTCTTTTTTAAAAAATATTAACAATTCTGTCTATTAGGAATTTAGTTTATAATTATATTTATTATTGCACACTAAAAAAACCAATTCCACAAAAGCAAAGTATAAAGAACAAAGAATAAAAAAAACAAAAAATGAAATGCAATCCCTTGAGTATTTTTCTTGACAACTATGAGAGTCTTTGAGTATACAAAAGGGATGCCTTTACGAATAAAAGGGTTTTTTTTATTGGTGAGGTAACATTGTTGCTCAAGAATTTTTTTAAAGATAAGAGGAAAAAATGGATGAAAAACGTAATTTAAAAAAAATTGAAGCTGATTTGCTCAAGCGAAAATTAGAGCTTGAACAAAAATTAACGGAAATGTCTAAAGAACAATTTTCCGATGGACAAGTACAAGATCCGGGCGATCAGGCCTTAACTGCAACCATGGAATCACTTCGCATGTCACTTCAAGATGCAGAATTAGAGGAATACCGTGGTATATCAAAAGCTTTAGAGCGGATAAAAGAAGGTGAATATGGGCTATGTATTGATTGTGGCAATCCAATTTCCGAAAAACGGCTTAGTTCATTTCCCGGTACAATGCGTTGTTTAGCTTGCCAAGAAAATTTTGAAGAAAAACTTGATCAAGGTGCACATTAAATATCATAACAAATAATATTTTTACTTTTAAATTGTTGTATGTGATAATTAAAGGAATATTTGCGTGAATTAAATGGCCGATGTAGCTCAGTGGTAGAGCAATTGATTCGTAATCAGTAGGTCATCGGTTCAAATCCGATCATCGGCTCCATATATTGATTGAACTTTTATTAATCAAATTTGAAATTAATAAAAATGTATATAAAACAGCAGTAATTTTTGACAATTAAAATTTATGGTTTTATACTAATTAGCAAAATCATAGTACTAAAAAAGAAATCTATTAAATCATATTGAGAAGGTTATAGTGCGATATGGCAAAAGAAATGACAAAGAAAACGGCCAATTCTCCTGTTGCTCATGGTGTAGGACGCCGAAAAACTGCAGTTGCTCGTATATGGTTACGTCGAGGTGATGGTCAAGTTAAAGTTAATGGGCAAGATTATTTAAGTTATTTTGATACTCAAGTTGCGGCTGATGTTGCAACTACTCCATTTAGAGTTTGTCCGATAGGGACCGATTTTAATGTTGAAGTGAATGTATGCGGTGGCGGTAAAGTAGCACAAGCAGATGCAGTTAAGTTGGGCATTGCGCGTGCATTTGTTCAATTCGATGCTAATACAAAATCTATTTTAAAAAAACACGGACTTATGACTGTTGATGCTCGTAAAAAAGAGCGTAAAAAATATGGTCAAAAAGGCGCTCGTGCTAAATTTCAATTTGTAAAACGTTAATAACGTTAATATAATTTAGCATTGCTAAATTAACCACTAGCCAGTAAAACCAAGAAAAAGGTATAGTATAATGTGTGCTGTTATTGGCTATATTGGAAAGTCTCTGTGTAGCACATTTATTTTTGAAGGACTAGCTCGACTAGAGTATCGTGGTTATGATTCTGCAGGTTTTGCGTGTATCGAACCAGTAAATCAGAAACTTTTATATTCTAAAGCAGCTGGTCAACTTCTTTTTTTAGCTAAACAAGTCAAACAAAATCCCATCGACGGCTTTTTGGGTATAGGTCATACTCGATGGTCAACTCATGGTGATATTTCAGAGCGTAATGCCCATCCTCATTTTGATTGCTCTGGCACTATTTCTGTTGTGCATAATGGTATTATCGAAAATTATGATATTTTAAAGTCTCAGTTACTTCAATTAAATCATGTATTTCAGTCTGATACAGATACTGAAGTTATCAGCCACCTTTTTGAGTCCATTGCATTATCAATTGAAATTGCGCCAGATGAAATAGGTGTTTTGGCGCAGAAATTGCAAGGAGCATATGCTTTTGTTATTATGCTTCAAAAATTTCCCAACGTACTTATTGCTGTTCGTAAGAAATCACCATTATATATCGGTATTGGTAATGATGAAATGTTTGTTGCGTCAGATGTTCTAGCATTTGCAGGAAAAACAGATACATACTTTTTTTTACCTGATGAAAGCTTTGCTTTTGTCTATAAAAATTCCGTTAAAGTATACGATTTTGCTGGTAATGAATTGTCTGTTACTGCCCAAACCGTTGCAACTATTTTTGAGCATATTGATAAAAATGGGTATGAACATTTTATGCTCAAAGAAATATACGAACAAAATAATGCTATTACCGCAACGATAAAATCATTACGTGATTTAGAAGTCGGTTTATCCTTATTTGATCAGTTGGGCATAACGGCACAACAATTAGCAAGCTTGCAACATATAGTTTTATTAGCATGCGGCAGCTCGTGGCACGCGGCGCGAATAGCGCAGTTTTTTTTTGAATCAATTGCGCATATCCCGGTGACAGTGCATTTGGCTTCTGAATTTAGGTACACTTCTTTTTTTCCGCAAGATAAGGCTTTATATATTGTTATTTCTCAATCGGGCGAGACAGCAGATACGCTTGAGGCATTACGATTAATTAATATCTATAATTTGCCAACGATTGCGCTTACTAACGTTGCAACGAGTACCATAATACGCGAAGCTCATGGTTATTTATTAACACACGCTGGATTTGAAGTTGCTGTTGCTTCAACAAAAGCTTTCTCCACTCAACTTACAGTTCTCTATTGGTTTGCGTATCGTATTGCTCTTGAAAAAAAAATCATAAATTATGCGGATTTGTTTAAAGCAGAAGAAGATTTATTACGAGTAGCACAATTACTGGAAGATTCTTTAAAAGAATATACATATCGTATTGATACCATAGATGGGCAACGCTATGCATCATATGATAAAGCATTATTTTTAGGTAGACATATTAGTTATCCTCTTGCAATGGAAGGTGCATTAAAGTTAAAAGAAATTGCCTACGTATTTGCTGAAAGTTATCCTGCAGGTGAATTAAAGCATGGCTCGTTAGCTTTAGTTGATACTACGATGTTGATTTATATTTTTTCTCATGGTGATCCTGTTATTTATCAAAAAATTCTTTCTAATGCTCATGAGGTTAAGGCTCGGGGCGGACGTATTATTGCGTTTGCTTATAGCGGACAAAATGAACTATGCTCGCTTGCAGAAACTTCATTCATTGTATCTAGCGATGTGCCACCATTACTTGGGCCATTGGCGATGCTGGGAATCATGCAATATTTTATCTATACAATTGCAAGATTACGTGGTTGTCCGATTGATAAACCACGCAATCTTGCAAAGTCAGTCACGGTTGAATAAAAATTCTATTCTGTCACAATAATTCTTTCTTCTTTTTCGGTTTTTCAGGATGAAATTGTTTTAATGTTTGTGTACTACTTAATATAAATTTGCTTTTTTATGCGCTATCAATACAATATGAATTATGTTTAATTTTTTCAAAGGATTTTTATATGAATAATTTTAAAAAGCTAATGATTTTTAGTCTATTTTTATCGGTGAGTAATAATCATTCAATGCAACAAAATAATAAGGCAATTGGTCTTAGTGTAGCAGCAGTTTTAATTGCTGGTGGTGCAGGAACTTATTTATATCTTTCATCCAATGATGATGATAAAGCATCGTTTTGGTATAAATGTGGTTGGAGCAATATGTTGTATCGTCAAATCTTTGATGCATGTGAAAAAAAAGATCTTGAGAGGGTAAAGCATTTATCTTCATATGTTGATGATATTAATGAAATGATACGTGAAAAGGAAGTTGCAGTTAATCATCGCGTGCGTTTATCAGGCCTATTTGTTGATAATAGAAATGGTGAGCCTACATACGTATATGCTGAATCATTAGAGAAAGCCAAAGACACCTTATTGGGTATTGCTTGCGAAAAAAATTGTTTTGATATAGTTAAGTATCTTGTTGAAGAAAAAAATGCGGATATAAATCTTGCTGGTATAAATCCCAATAGTGATTTTGAAGATGTTCCACTTATAAGGGCTTGCTCAAAACAAGTAAGGGAATATTTATTTAAAAAAGGTGCCGGCCCACATTTAAAGTTTGTTGATGGCACAGGTATGGCGTCTTTTAATTTTGATATTTTTGAAAATCCTGCTTTAATTGCGCAAGAGGCTATTAATAGAGGATATGCGGTTGATAGACGTAGTAAAAAACGTTTAACACCGTTAATGCAAATAGGGGATAATGTTCCGGTTGCAGAATGTTTCATTAGCAATGGAGCAGACGTAAACGCTAAAGATAATGAAGGCCTAACTCCTCTATTCTGGGCAAATCAGAATGGTGCTTATAATGTAGCTAACTTACTTATTTCAAATGGAGCATCTTTAGGATTGTCTGATAAAGATAAACATCTGCAATATGTAGCTATGCTTACTATTCTTTATCATGCGAATGTAGGTTTTTTAGATTATGTATTAACATATGAACATTGTAATATAAATATGCAAAGAGAAAGATCGGGATCGACTGTTCTTCATGATTTTGCTTCACAGAATTTTTCTTCTTGGGCTCAAAGTCATGATATAAAGAGAAACCCAGCAAGTGATCTTACTGATAAAGAGCTTGTGCTTTGTTTGCTTTCTCGAGGAGCGGATCCTGAAATAAAAGATGTTCAAGGTAAAAAACCATTTGAGTATGCACAAGATAATGAAGTGAGGGCAATATTAAAAGACCCAATGGTAGCTAGAAAAGCCCTTATAGGGTATAATTTCCCAGGTAATAATGTAGTGAATACCTTAAATACGCGTCAACTAACGGGAAATAAAAATCGGCTACCGTATTAGTGAAAAATTGCAATTTATTATACAATTATTAAAAATGAGTAATGCTATTGAACAAACAATGCATTACTCATTTTTAATAATTTTATATAGCTGATGTTATCCGGTTTTGTTGCAATAGCTCATACCATTGTTTTTCGGCTTTTGCTGGATCAAATTGTTTAACGCGCTCATCACAGTAAGAATAGCGAATACCAACAAATGGGATGTTAAGTTTCTGAGCTCCTTTTTTAACAGACTCAATACATTTCATTTTATCATCAATAAATATTATCTTTTGTGGATGATAATTCATGAAATTTAAAAAATATTGTAATGTTTCACCTTTATCATTATCGCCACTGAATAAAACACCTTCTTTATAAAAAGAAGGATGTTGCATTGGTAATACAAGATCATCATTACTTATGCCAGACATAAAAAAAGCAATATCAATATTATGCAGTTGCTCGATAGTTCGTTCCGCAATAAAAATACTGCGTGCAGTAAGCGCCATTATAGCAATATTATTGCTTGCAAGCTGTGAAATTAATTCAGATATACCGTCTTCTGTTGGTTTTAAAGGAATATTAAATTGAGCGTAGAAAATTTTTGGTAACGCATAATATACTGCTGTCAAACGATCAAAGCCTTCTGACATTTTTTTATCTACCAAAAAACAAAACCATTCATCGCTGCCTAATTCTTGTGTAGGATGAGCTAATGTATTATCAATGTCAAAAATAACGAGAGTGTCGGGAGAATTAATATAATTGATTATTGTTGAAAGTTGATTACTTTCAACAATAATACTATCATCCGATTTTTCTGAAATAATGTAGAGAATAGAACCAAAAAGCAAAATCATAGAAAGTAGAGCAAGTTTTTTCATTTTTTATATTTTAACCTCTTCGATTTCTAAACTATCATGGCAGATGTAGTTTTTTTTAAGATACGAGATAGCATCTACACGTTTTGTGACAATTTGCGGCATATAAGTTTGGGCGGTGTTAAGCATAGTGATAAGAGATATACATTCACGTAACTGGTTATCGTTTTGAAGCATTTCTTTTGCGCGATCAAATCGTTTATCACCACTTTTTTTTGTTGTTATTAATGTTGGTTCTTCTTTTTTTTCTTTTATTTCTTTGGGCAACGGAATGCCCTTTTCAGTTACTTTAATGCTGTTGTCCAGTGTTTCTTCTCGACCATAATTTTTAATAAACCATTGAACTTGTTCTGTTATAGGCAGGGTGCGTTCAATTATAAAATCTGGTTCAATGCCTCGTCCTTGAATAGTGGTATCATCTGGCAGAAAGTAGAGACACGTTGTTATTTTAAGCGCACAATTATTACTTATTGGTATAACTTCTTGAACTGAACCCTTACCAAATGTTTTTGTGCCAACTAAGAAAACTAAAAAATTATTTGTTGTGTCAGAATTAATTTTGAGGCATCCCGCAATAATTTCAGCTGCAGAAGCAGTATAATTATTGATAAGAATAAAGATAGGGAGTTTATTGTTTATAATTGGTTTTCTTGTGGTACTATATTCTTCAATTTTTTTACCGTTTTTGTCTTTCGTTAATGTTACTAAGCTTCCTTGTTCCAAAAAAAGTCCTGCAATATCAATTGCTGCGGTAAGTAATCCACCTGAGTTATTACGTAAATCAAGGATTAAGCCCTTTGTTTCTTGGGTATGTGACTTTTTAAGTAATTCTTCAATTTGCTTAACAGCCGTATCGGTAAACATGGTAAGAGACAGATATGCTACATTATGATTTTTTATATTAAAACTTAAAGAATGTTGTTCTTTGACGACATCACGTACAATATCAAAAGCTAATAAATCAGAACTATTTTCACGCATTATTTTTACTTTGACTATTGAATGACGTTCTCCTTTAAGCCAAGAAATTATTTTCTCTGTCATTAGTCCTTCAAGTTTTTCACCATTTATTTCCACAATTTTATCCATTGGTTGAATACCAACCTTATCTGCAGGACCATCGGGAATTGTGTCAACAATGGTTAAATATTTATCACTTTGCTTTCTCATATTATCAATCATAATCCCCACCCCATAAAATTCACCTGAGATCATAGTATGCAAATCATTAAATTTTGTTGGATCTAATAAATTCGAATGTGCATCCAATGAATTAACAAATCCATCGATTGCTTTAATCATATTTGCCTGAGGATCAGTTATGGCATAATGTTTTTTATGTGCTATGTCTACTACTTGGGCAAAAGTACGTGACCAATCAAAAATTGTCTCATCAAAATTTTCATCAGAAGTATTAGTTGTTTTTACCGGTACATCTTCAGCTATGATGCAGGTAATGAGCAAGCTTATTATAGTAATAATAGATATTTTTTTCATTATAATTCCTTTTCTTTAGTAAAAGCTAAATATTGTAACACAAGTCAATATAATTGAAGAATAAAATAAGTTATATGAACTAATGTAATGGTAGCTCATAGCATAAAAGGAGTTTAAGTGATATATATAAAAAAAATATTTATACGATGTGTAGTGCTTCTTGAAATAACATTGTTTACACAATTGTATTTTTTTGGACCGAATGGTATTGTAGAGTTACGAAATCAAGAAAAGGTTGTTTTTACATTAAAAAAAACAATTGATACCTTACGCGAAGAAGTTATTAAAGTAGAAAAAGAGATTCATGCATGGCAAACAGATGATTTTTATAAAGAGAAAGTTGCCCGTGAGCAACTGCAAATGGCGCGTAAAGGTGATGAACTTTTTTATATAGGAATATAGATTTTTGATATAATAGTTTTAATCTTACATAATATAAAGGATTGCATAACATGAAATATGCATTACCAGCTTTACCCTATGAGTATGGCGCGCTTGAACCATATATTGATGCGCAAACAATGGAAATTCATCATGACAAACATCATCAAGCCTATATAAATAATCTGATTGCAGCACTCGAAACATGCCCCGAATTTCAGCCAACATCAGTTGAAAGTTTGCTTATTGATTTATTTGCGATACCTGAAAGCATCCGTACTGCAGTACGTAATAATGCTGGTGGACATTATAATCATTCATTATTTTGGCGCATTATGAAAAAAAATGGGGGTGGCGAGCCAAATGGCTTAGTTGGAGATGCTATTAAAAAAACATTTGGTTCATTTGCTGAATTTCAAGCGATTTTTAATGCACAGGCAAAATCTGTTTTCGGAAGCGGTTGGGCATGGCTTTCGGTTGATAATGATAAAAAATTGGTCTTAACAGCTTTACCAAACCAAGATTCACCTTTATTATATAATGCAACTCCCATAATGGGTCTTGATGTATGGGAACATGCATATTATCTCAAGTACCAAAACAAACGGCCTGATTATATTAGCGCATGGTGGCATGTTATTAATTGGGATATGATAGAAGAAAATTATCGTGCTGTTGTTGAGTAAGTAGTAAAAAAATACAGATATCTTATACTGATAGAAAATAGCTTTGATATTTTTTTATTGTATAGGATATCTCGTATGGAATTAAAAAATGGGTTACATGAACTACCAGAAGAACAATATCAAATTCGTGTAGAAAAAATAAAAAAAATGCAGGCTCTTGGGATTGATCCATGGCCAGCATCTAAACTAACAAATGCAACAAGTAGCGATGTTTTAATAGAATTTACTGATACACAAGAATCACGAATCTATGAAGTCTCTGGACGTATTTTAACCTCTCGTATGCATGGCAAGGCAGGATTCCTTACCATTCAAGATAGCAATGGAAAATTACAGCTGTATCTACGTGAAGATATTATTGGTGAGCAAGCATTTTCTTTCGTCAATAATTTCCTTGATCTCGGTGATATTATTTGGTGCAAGGGCACATCGTTTCGTACTAAAACAGGTGAAATAACTCTTAAAGCACAAGAAGTTACATTACTGAGTAAATGCCTTCATCCATTACCAGAAAAATTTCATGGTATCGCTGATAAGGAAATTAAATATCGTCAACGATATCTTGATCTTATTACTGATGCTGAAAGTAAAGATCGTTTCAAAAAACGTTCGCATATTGTTGCAACAATGCGTTCATTTTTTAATGAACATGGATTTTTAGAAGTAGAAACGCCAATGTTGCACCCAATTCCTGGTGGCGCGATTGCAAAGCCATTTGTAACACATCATAACGCGCTAAATATGGAGTTATATTTACGTATTGCACCAGAGCTCTATTTAAAACGCTTGATAGTTGGCGGATTCGATCGCGTGTATGAAATTAATCGCTGTTTTAGAAATGAAGGATTATCTATTCGCCACAATCCAGAATTTACCACGGTAGAATATTATATAGCTAATCAAGATTATATTTTTATGATGTCATTTACTGAACAATTACTTCATCATATTGTGCAAACAGTCTGCGGAACAACTGACCTTCATTTTGGTGAGTATGTATTGAATTTTGCTGCACCTTTTGCTCGTATGACTATGCAAGAAGCCGTTGCGGCTGTTCTTAAATGTACTGTTGAGGATATTATTGGTGATAAAATTGATACATATATTACTCAACATGCTATAAAAGTTGAGCAAAATAATCCATCATGGGGTTATAAACTTAATATATTATTTGAAGAGTTAGTAGAATCAACGCTTATTCAACCGACATTTATTACGCAATTTCCTATTGAAGTATCACCGCTTTCAAAACGTAATGCTGATAATAATGATTTTGCCGATCGTTTTGAACTGTATATCGCAGGCATGGAGCTAGCAAATGGTTTTAGTGAATTAAATAATCCATTCGATCAGGCTGAGCGTTTTAATGATCAAGCAAAAGCTCGTGCGGCAGGAGAAGATGAAACACATTTTTATGATGCTGAATTTGTAACAACTCTTGAGTATGGCATGCCACCAACAGTTGGATCTGGTATTGGCATTGATCGTTTGACGATGTTTTTGACCAACGCACCATCTATTCGTGATGTAATTTTATTTCCAACATTGCGGATGAAGGAATAGCGTTTAATTTTAGTTTTTTAATTTAAAAAACCTCATGTTTATATGCATGAGGTTTTTTAGAATGTTTACACGTGGTCAGTGATTTCTTAATGGATTATAGTTTATTTGCAATTTCAATGCCTATAGCTCTTGCGGCTGCTTGAGCTGTTTTTTCTTTTTCCATTTCTATCAGGTAATTTTTGTAAGTATCGCAAAGATCTGTATTTTGTGTACGATAAATTATAACACCTACATTTTTTAGATTACCATCATAATCTTTTCGTTGAATGACATTAGGACAAAATATAGCATTATTCATTTTTGCATGTTTGGTAAATTTAGTTCTGAGCTCTTTAGAAATTTGCTGTTTTTTTGTTGTTCTTGTATCAATTGCTTGCTGTTGCATTCTATTTTTTTCAATTGATCCAAGCGTTCCTACTTTTTGAAAAGTTCCATTTTTTGTGTGTTCGATAACTTCTATTTTTTTAAATGTAGTATCGGGGTTATATTGGGAACGATCATTGTTCAGATAATGATATAGGCTATTACCATTAATTTCGGTATAAAGTCCTTCATCAAAAACTTGACCAGATTTATTTTGAGACATAGGATTACTTGGATTACTTGGCAATTCTTCTTTTGATTCATTCGCCAAGGCTACATTACTTGCCGCACAAAAAATAATAGTTGTTATGAGTAATGTGTGTTTTATATTCATAATATTTGTTCTTTCACATAAAAAGTTATAGTTATTTTGTATATTTTTATTCTCAAGCTTAGCGGATACATGAAAAATGTCAAAGTACCCGATTTATAGGAGTATGATACTATATCTTTATTAAAAATATGATATGGGCTCTATATTAATTAGTTAAAACTGGTAAACTAATAATAGTTTATTTATTATTCATCTTTTTAAGCATGATAAATGAATTTTTCTTAATAGCTTAATAGATAGTTACATTTTGAATTGCGCCTGTAGCTCAGTCGGATAGAGCGCCTGACTTCGAATCAGTAGGTCGCAGGTTCGAATCCTGCCAGGCGCGCCAAACTTGATGATCCGAACAATCAAGTATCAAATCGAACGGTTTTTCCGCGTTAAATAGCAGGTTTTTGCCACTTAAGCGTAGGTTCGATAGTATCAGCTTGATAAGTTGCCGTTTTTCCTCAACTTCAGAACTTTTAAATAAATCATAAGCACGTTTTGATAGATCTAGTATGTATTTTGCAGTGATATAGTAGTTATCTTCAGCTTCTTGTAATTTACTTAATTGCATACTCAAGTCAGCAACTTTATCCCGTAGTGATGTGTAAAATCTGTCATAGTCGCTCTCAGTAATTCTCATCTTTAGTTTATCAAGGTATAAATTATCGAGCATCTTGGTGGTTTCTTTGTGTTCTTTTGTAAGCTTATCGAAATGCTGATTATGGAATTCAATTTTACTTTGATGCACTTCATTAAGTGTTTCAACAATTTGATCAACGATATCATCAGGTATTCGCATATTCTGGAATACTGCTTCCAATTGTCTTGTAATCTCTTCTTCTCGTAACCATTGGGCACCATGTTTGCCATTGTATTGTGTGCAATGATAATAGACGTGTCCTTTATGCTTTTCTGGTGTGATTGCAAGACCGCAATCAGCGCAACGGATAAGACCACGGTATATGTATGGTTTGCCGGCATATTTTATTGGTTTCTTGTTGAAGTTTTTTTTCACTTGTTGTACCTGTTCAAAAAGAGTGGGACTAATAAGAGATGGGTATTTATGAGGATATTCTCTACTCTTGAACACCATGATGCCATGATAGAATTTATTATTGAGTATCCAGTCTAGTTTGCTTGTTGTCCAATTAAGTATGTATTCGGTATTAATTTTTTTGCATAACAGAGCCAAAGAAAATGCTCCTGTTGCATAGAGTTCAAAAGCTTTCTGTACAATGCGTGAGTCATACTCTTCAACAATTACGGTGGCTTTGCCTTCTATGGTGATATTTTTATATCCATGAGACGCTCTGCTTGTCCATTCACCGCGTTGCCATTTTTGTTCCATTGCACGTTTGACGTTATCACTAATGGCATCTGAATAATACTTTGCAAGTCCAAGGCTGATTCCAAAATGGAACTTCTCTGCAGCAGAAATTTTGCTATTTATGATTTGCCCGTCTGAAGTGAAGTGTAATTCGATTTCGTCACATAATGCTTTGTCATAAAGGTGTGAAACGCGTTTATCAAATATATTACGAGATAACCGATTTACTTTGTCGCAACAGACGGCAATTTTTTCTTTCTGTTCAATAATAAAGTTAAAGATGGCATCAAACTCTGAACGATCATCTTTGTAAGCACTTTTACGTATTTCTTTAAGTGGACTATGCATCATAGGCAATGTAATCTTATTTGCCTCAGTAATAAGGCGATACCAAGATTGTGGTTTATGTTTGCCTATTATGGATTTAAGCTCTCGCAATGGAGCTGCTTCCATGGCTCTTTTAAATCCCAACAGCATCATTGCTTGTTTTGGTGTTATAGCAGATGATTTAAATTTATCAAGTTCACTGATTTGGTATAATTCAGGTGTAAGTGATAAAACTATAGTATCTATCATTTTGGGGTCTCATGAAGCAGATTTTATTTTTTAATCACAATTCTTAGTCGTTAATTTTATCTAAAATAAAGTGTGATTTTACATTGTTATGTAATTTGTTTTTGAAGCATTCTGTATGACAATAGAAAAACTGATCATGTTGTTGTTTTTTTGGTTTATCAATGTTAACGACAAGATTAAGATCAGCAGGATATTGATCAAGTGACATTATTGATTTGTTACAAAAACAACATGAAAACCCTAGTTTTTCATTCATTGGATTGACACTTATTTTTGACCATATAATTTGTAATATTTGTTTTATTTTCATTTTTTATACTTTGACTGTTGGATGATTATAAAAATATTGAAAAATATTAATCTTCTTTGATAAAGCTATCCAAGTGAAAATGTATTTTTAGTTTGGGGTCTAACTGTTCTTTAAAGCATTCCATGTGACAATAAAAAGTCTGATTATCTTGTTTGCTTTTTGGTTTGTCAAAATTTATTAAAATATCTATTTCCATAGGGTTTCCGTGTGAAGGAATGATTAACGTATTACAAAAACAACAAAGATAATTATTGTTTATTTCATTTCCAACCATAATTTTTCCCCATTTGAGTTAATTTTTTTTGAGTGGTGTTTTTTAGAGATGTTACAACTTCTTCTGTGTGTTCATTTAAAACAATGACGTTAAATTTTTCTCCTATTTGTTTTACATATGCTAGTGCACCGTCGTTTTGTATTTTTACAAAAGAGGGAGTTTTTATGAGAGCTTCTACTTCTTTTGGTGTGAAATCTCGTTCAATAAATCTTTCTATGCCATGTCGACTTGTTTTGAGAATGGAAGTAAATTCTTTGATTTTAAGCCATTATTTTAAATTATCATATTGATTAGGACAAGATGCAGTACAAGATGTTTTAGCGACGCTTTGTAACAAATATCCTTCAGGGGTTGCTAAATATTCTTGTATGGTAAAAGAAGAAACATTATTTTGCGCAAAACGTACAGCTTTTTGTTGAATGGTATTGCAAAATTTGCCTAATCCACCAAGTAATTTACCTTGTGCTTTATATCCGACAACAAAAGCAGTGCCACCTTTAATGGCATCGCGCACTGTTAATTCTTTTTTATAGATAGCATCAATAATGTCGTTTAATGGTTCAGTATATTTGTTCCATTTTTCTTTTGCATTATTAAGATTGTTTATGGCGGTTACACCAATGTCGGCAACATTATAAAGAACTTTACAGAGTTGATAGGTAAAAACCTGTTTGCCCGCAACTATGCTTATTGTTACCTGGATAGGATTATTCAGAATATCAGTTGCGGCAGAATATACGCCAAGTGCAGCTCCTTCAGCAACTGCTTGGCCATAATCAAGAAGGGTCCAACACAGATCACCAATGTGCATAGCTTTATCAGTAAGGTTTTCATGATTATAATCTACCATTGCTACCGTAAAATCGATTAACGCTTCTTGGTGATCGTGCAGCATTGAATTGTGTGGTAAGGTATCAATGCGATTAAGAATGTCCAAAGATTCCTGATGAATAACATGGTGTAACTGATGGCCATAGCATTGGGTAAAGCGTGTTGCATCATGTTCGTGGTGCGATAATAGTTGTTGAACATTATTGTTGAGGTTATATGATTTGCTTGTGTATTGCAGAGCGTAATCACCTTTGGTCATATCTTTATATGCATCTACCCGTTTTCCAATAGCAGTAGATAGAGATGGTGTATGTGTATTATACGTCGACTGTAAAGCCTTATACTCAGACTGTTGCGCAGGGAATGTTTCAAGCGAATGTTCTTTGTATGCTGAGGCTGTATAAGCGGGAGCTTTATGTTTAAGTGTGTTTAATTGATCATATAAAAAGTGGATGCGTTTTTGTAATCCAGGACAATAAGTGCCTTTAATTATGCAATGAGCTTTTTGTATAATGTTAAGGTTGTTTAATTCAGTATAGAGCTGTTGTATAGCGCATTGGTAGCTGGAATATGTTTGTGCAAATTTTACAAAATTATCAAACATATATAAACAATGCTGATTTAATATTTGGCTTTCTGCATATTGCTGAGCAATAAAATGTTGCTGAAAATCCTGAGGTGTATAGCGATCAAAGTGATTTCTGTGCGAGGAGCTTTTATTAACATTAGGATTGTCCCATTTGTTATTATGAGAAAAGTCATGCTGAGATCTATTTCTTGTAAAGTCTACACTATGTGTTTGATTTCCTGAATTGACTGTCATTTTTACCATAGAATATTCTGCAGTAATAGGAATGCAGAGTAAAGCAGAAAAAAATAGTGTGATAATGTGAAAGCGATTGTAGGGTGTATGCATTGTCTCTCTCTCTTTTTTTTTGTTCTTCGAATTTTATGCGAAGGAAGATAAATAGAGACAGTTTAAATAATTTTTAGCATTATGTCGTATTTTTAATATTATTTTAGCCTCAAGAGTTCAATGACCTTTTGCACACTCCTGTAGTATGCCAAAGTAAGATGAGGTTTATATATCCCGTTTAAGAGTTCTTTTTTTGGTACCGTTTTGTTTGGATACTATGCTATGAAAGGCCTTGGTCTTCGACGCTTTAGCGGAGTAAATTTTTGGGATGAAGCATTAGCAAAGTATTATGAAAATACTATTCTTCCTATTTATGAAAAAGCAATTGATTATACAGATAAATTTGAACAAATTATGCAAATAACTATGGTTACATTTTTACAAACAAAAATAGATTTTACTCAAAATCAAATACGAACGAGCGAAGTTCAGCAAGCAGTTTGTAATGCCTTTAGTCGTCTTGAAAGAGTTGTTGGTAAAAGAATTGATCTTATGGATCACAATTTTCAAATTACAACGCACATTGCATTGTGACATACGGGATAAATGGCTGCAAATACAAGGCCGTACTGTTCTTATTGAATTGTGCCTGTAGCTCAGTCGGATAAAACGCCTGACTTCGAATCAGTAGGTCGCAGGTTCGAATCCTGCCAGGCGCGCCATACTTGATGATCAGAAAAATCCCAGCATCAAATCGAACGGTTTTTTTCGCGTTAAATAACAGATTTTTGTCCCTTAGGCGTAGATTTGATAGTGGCAACTTGAATAAGTTGCCACTATTTTTATTCAACTTCAAACTTTTTAACAAATCGTAGACAATAGTTGATAGAATTGATATGTATTTTTCAGTGATGTATAAATTTTTTTATAGTTGCTTTCTGCGATTTTAAACTGTTTGCTTAATTTCTTTTAATTGTACAATAATCGCTTGATCACGTTCAAAACGTTTTTGAAGCTTTTTAGTACATGCATTCAATTTGCCATGGTACCTACAAATGTGATAAAGTATCGTTAAGCATACGCCGCCGGAAGCAAGAGCAAGAAAGAAGGATGGTAATAACCATTCAACAGCCTTGATTACTTCAGGATTTTGGTTTAACTTCCATGCTAAATTTTGCGCTACTACTTTTTCATAGTCACTGGTTGTCATCTGATAATACGCAACATAATCAGTGTACAAATTCCCAGTTTTTTTAAATAAATTACCATTTTGGGTAGCTTGTCTTACTTTATCTGCAGCAATAGCATGAATAGTCCCTGTTAGCAGAGTAATGCTTCCAAAAAATCCCGCTGCTAATTTATTCAGAAAAGGCACAGTGCTGCGGACAGAAGTACTTTTACAAAGATCAATTTTAGCTTGTAGTACGTTTTTATGATCAAATAATAATTGAATATCACGATCAATAACTTCTGATAATGTTAGATCATTTTCTGCTAACGTAGCTGTATTGATGCGGTTGTGTTCATAGTTCGAATATAATTCTTTGCGAATTGCACGCTTTTCACTATCACTCATTGGGAGCATTGATGTTGTGCAACATACCATCACATTGATTGCTAATATCATATTTTTTTTATTCATAATCATCCTCATATAATTATAGTTAGTATTGCTTTGTGCAGCATACTTATAATTTTATATTTTTATTTCAAAATGTCAAAAAATCCCATAAAAGCGATATAAATATATAAACTATGCAGAAAAACCCATTAGCACAGCAAAGCAGGCATAAGAAGTATTGTTCGGGTTTTATTTTTTTTTAAGCATCGCGATGGTATTTTTTCTTGCAGTAAATTAATAAATATTTTTATTTTGTAAAAAAGTGTTTGCATGGGATGTAAACTAACGGTAAACTATATTTTATAGTTCCTGAAAATGTCTAATATTTAATGTACCATTTTTCTTAGAAATTATAGTCTATTGCGTCCGTAGCTCAGTTGGATAGAGCGACAGATTCCTAATCTGTAGGTCACAGGTTCAAGTCCTGTTGGACGCGCCATATTTATTCAAATTTTTTTTTAGTCAGTTTAGCAATGTTAAGCATCTGGTAAAGAATTTATCCTTTTAAATAACTTAAAATACCAAACATAAGCTCAATAAAAATTAAAATTATAATAAGTACAGAAAAAAGATCTTCTCGATTAGCATCAATTTTTTGTTGAAATACTGTTTGCACATCTTCGACAATGCGTAACTTTCTATCAATACCGTCATGCCAATTTTTTAGATCAAGTTTATCCGCAAGAAGATTATGAATTTCTGAATAATATGGTTCACCTGCAATTTTTATACTGCTCTCTAAGCGTTCGGTAATTACTGAAATATCAGCTTTTAATTTGCGTAGTTGGCCAACAGGATCGCTAAAAAATGTGCCAAAAAAGGGTAAATATGCGCCCCAGGACAATGTTGTTTCTTTTCGTTCATAAATAGTATTTATCTGGTGGTCAAGAAGTCGATCAAAAAAACGTAATTCAAGCTGTTGGATATTAGCAAATTCAAAAAGATCTATAATGTCGTCATAATCCTCTTCATAAACAAAAGCTGCATCAATATCAATGACAATTAAACTACCACGAAAATAGCCAATAGCAGAATCTAAAATTTCATTTTTTTGTACTTCCGATAATATTTCTGTTTCAAATCTGAGTGTGGACGCAATGGTGCTACCATATTCTTTTTGTAATTGAGGCAAATCAAGTGACATTGGCTGAGGGTCAACTTGGATAATAACATAGGAGGCACTTGTTTGAAAAAATTTTGGTTGAATGATAAAAGGTTCTATTTTTTGATAGATAGATTGTGCATCTTGAATGCTTTGCTGTTGATATTTATTGGCAAGTTCATTACAGTTAACGCGTAGATTTTCTAATGTATCGGTGAATGGTATTTTATAGGTTATTGAAACTGCTCCAAAGCTATGTATTTTATTGCCAATACATAGCGAATGATTATCTGAATGAGGAAGTTCAATAGCAACAGGGACATTATATTGTTTAAAATGTTTGGGTAATTGCAATGGTAGTTTAATAATAGTATCGGATTCTTCAATTTTTTGAAGATTAATATCTTCGCCAACGTCATATGCCCATAAGATAAGAATATTGCCTGAAAATATGTGATCACTTTTTTCTTTTTTTAATTCATTATTTTGCATAAGAGGATGCACAGATAGATCTCCTTTTTGTTCAAATATAGACGTGATTATTACTGAGCATAGCTAATATTGAAATATTGAGCAATGGGGATGATGTAAAAAAAAGGGCGTACCAATTAGGTATGCCCTTACATATTCATCTGCCTGTAGTTTTTTTTAGTAATTCCATCTAGAACGACGACCATACCGACCATCGTGTCTATAACGATCGTAGTCACCGGAGCTATTATAGTAATATTCACAATCTCTCGGACAATCTCCATCAGGACAATCATATTGCGTATCACATTCATAAAAACTTATACGATTGTATTGAGGAGAGTAATAGTAATCATACCACCACGGATAAAGATCCCAGAAGCCATACCATGGTGTCCAAAATCCATTATACCAATAATACGGCACACCGCCCCAAAACGAGGTTGCATAGAAACGATTTCCATGCCAGAATCCCCATGCCCTACGTCCGCCAGCGTTAAATGATTGAGGTAAGGCATTACGTGTGGTAGCACCGCCGCGTGGCGCTTGTGTAACTCGCGATTGTTGGGCAACTGCGCTATTAACTGCAGTTGGATTAGCTGCAGATTGTGTTTGAGCTGTTTGAGTCGCTGTACGTGCTGCCGCTACACTTGTTGGAGCTGTTTGAGCGGTTCGTGTCGTTGCTATACCACTGGTTCTCGCTGCCCCAGTAGTTGCAGCTGTTCCGGCTGTAGCTCTTGTTGATGTTGGAGTTGCGGCACCACTAGCAAGGTTGGTTCTTGCTACTGGCTGACTTGCTCTAGTTGCAGCTGAATTAGTTGCTGCAGAAGACCCGACAGCTGCAGAAGTACCAACAACTGCCGCTGTTCCTAGCGCTCCACCTCTACCATAATACCTAGATCCTGTTCCAGAAACATTAACATTAGTTGTTCGGCCGACATTTGCTCTTCCTGGGCCAACGCTCCTACCACCCGCACTACTGAAGCTTCTGCTGCCACCCATACCACCCATACTTCTACCACCGCCGCCCATGCTTCTGCCACCGCCACCGCCACCGTGACCTCCACCGCCACCGCCATGACCTCCACCACCTCCACCGCCTCGAGGTAATATATCTTGTGTTAATAATAATATACTTGCAAATATGCTCAGTACTAATGCACATTTTTTTTTATTCATAACTAATCCTCTTTTTTTAGTGATCATCAAAAGATAATAATTGATATTACTAAAAACGAGCTTTCACATGATGAAAAAGCTCGTTTTTAGAATAATTAAAAAATAACTGTATGTAGTTTTACATCTAGTTATAATTTTTAATTACCATTTTTTCTTTGATGTATTGTCTTGTTGTTTTTTGTCCTCGTGACTGCTGCTTTGATTTTTGTAGCCTTCATTGCTGTTCGTCATTTTTTTACTATCACAGCTTTTGTCATCACATGACTTTTGAGAACGTTCGTTTTGCTGATTAGGATTATAAGATTTTTGCGTTCCGCTTGTGGTGTTTTTGCTAAAAGGCTCATTTTTTGATCCATGAGACTTTTGTGTAGTTGATTCTTCTGATGTTTTGTTATGGATATCGTTTTGATATCCTTGATTATTTTTATGATTTTTCATAAAAATTCCTTTTTTTGAGAGTTTAGAGATATTTACTATAATATTTTATAATTCATCGTAAACCTTGTGTTTTAGTCACAACAATGGCCACCGGGTTTAGCATTGCAATTACAATTATTGCAACCACAACGGCATTCAGTGTTATCGCAAGAACTTTTTTTCGAATCATTATTGTCGAAGTACTTGTTCTTTTCTGTTAAACCATTATTCTGGCTATTTTTTTGTTGATTCGATGTAGTAGTATCATTGAGATGATTATTTTCTTTATGATTCTTCATAGTGATCCCTTTTATTTAGAATTAAGCAATATATTACTTTTTAAATATATTACAATAAGAAAATAAAAAGCAACCTTTTTTCTATTTTTTTTAATAAAAAACGTTGATAGGCTAATGTTTTTTGCTGAAAATAGCGTTCCCATGATAACAATTCAGTGGGCACATTGAATATTTATTTTTTAAGCAATGACAAGAATGCTTCTTGAGGTACTTCAACAGAACCGACTTGTTTCATTTTCTTTTTACCTTCCTTTTGTTTCTCAAGAAGTTTACGTTTACGTGAAACATCACCGCCATAGCATTTTGCTGTTACGTCTTTACGTAGGGGGGCAACTCGCTCACGAGCGATAATTTTGGTTCCAATAGCTGCTTGGATAATAACCTCAAACAGTTGTCGATGAATAACCTTTTGGAGGCGTTGAGTAAGATCTCTACCTATATAAAAAGCTCTATCGCGATGAATAATGATGGAAAGTGCATCAACAGGTTTACCATTAAGGAGTATATCCATCTTAACGAGGTCTGCAGGTTCATATCCGGAAAATTCATAATCAAAACTTGCATAGCCTGAGCTAAGACCCTTAAGTTCTCCATAAAATTCCATTGCAACTTCATTAAGTGGGAGTCGATATTTTAAGATAACTCGTGTATCATCAAGATAGGTAAGATTTTGCTGCTTACCTCGTTTTTCCTCACATAATTTGATGATGCTACCAAGATATTGTTGAGGGACAATGATCGTTGTATCAATCATTGGCTCAAGAATCTCATCAATATGGTTACGTTCAGGAAAGTCTGATGGGTTTTCAATATCAATGATTTTGCCTGTTCCAGCCATTTTTATTTGATAAAGCACGCTAGGAGCAGTAGCAATTACTGACAAATTATATTCTTGCTCTAAGCGTTGCTTAAATACTTCCATATGTAACATACCCAAAAATCCACACCTAAAACCAATGCCAAGCGCTGCAGATGTCTTTTTTTCAACCGATACGCTTGCATCATTAAGGGTTAATTTTTCAATCGCTTCTTCTAATAAACCAATTTCTTCAGTATCAACAGGAAATATTCCCGCAAATACCATTGGTTTAGCTGGTTTAAAGCCAGGAAATAATTCAACGGTTTTTTTATTATGATAAATAGTATCGCCAATTTGCGCCTCTTTAATGGTTTTCATACCAGTAATTAGATATCCTACTTGGCCAGCATAAAGCGCATTAGTTGCCGTTGGTTCTGGATACATCAGGCCAACTTCCAAAACTTCATAATGTGAGCTTGCTTGCGCAAGACATATTGTATCCCCTTTTTTGATGATGCCATCATGAAGTGCGATAAGACATACAACACCACGATACTCATCAAACCATGAGTCAAATAATAAAGCTCGTAATGGTTTATCCGCTGATACATGTAAACTCGGAATGTTTTCAATAACCGATTGAAAAATTTCTGTAATACCAATATTGGCTTTTGCTGATGCTCTGATTACTTCAGTTGGCTTAAAATCAAATAAATTCACAAATTGATTAGTAACTTTTTCAGGATCAGCATTAGGTAAGTCAATTTTATTAATAACCGGAATAATAGTTAAACCCTGTTCAAATGCGAGATAAAAATTTGCCATGGTTTGTGCCTGCACTCCTTGAGCAGCATCAATAAGTAATAAAGCACCTTGGCATGCATAAAGTGAACGTGAAACTTCATAAGTAAAATCAACATGACCTGGTGTATCAATAAGATTAAGTAAATATTTTATCCCTTTATATTCATAAAACATGGAAGCCGTTTGCGCCTTAACGGTAATACCCCGTTCACGTTCTACCTGAAGTTTGTCTAAAAATTGTTCTTTTTTTTGGCGTTCGGTGATGGTTCCTGATACTTCCAACAATCTATCAGATAAGGTGGATTTACCATGATCGATATGGGCAATTATTGAAAAATTTCTAATCCTATCAGGAGTGAATTCTTGTAAATTGGGAATGCGGTGGCTCATGTATTTCTCATTCTATATTTTATTGGTGTTTTTTAAAGGGAAAAACCTTAGATTTAAGTATAAGGAGATACCGTTTATTTGTAAATTTTTGTACTGATTTTTTAGAAGTTATTTTGTATGTAGCTTATAGCAATATTTTAAAGATGCTTTAGTAGTATACATTGTTACATAATGAACAGCTTAAACAAAAAAATTAAAAAGCGTAGGATAATAGTTTTTTAACTGTTTTTTGTGTATAAATTGACCAATCTGCAAACTTACTGATTAATGCATTCACTGGATGGACAATAAGTCTATTTTTAGGTTCTCTTTTGCTTTTACTTTATCATTTTTGACGAAAATATGCTTGTTGAGCGCAGAATATCATATAGTTAGACGAGAGGTTATATTTCTATTTGACAGTATTTAAAAATAACGATAAAATAATAATAAACAGTTAAATGGCTTATAAATTAAGGGTTTTTATGAAAAAATTATTATTTATTATTGCAATTATGATGGGTATTGCGCATGAGTCGAGCGCAATGATTCTTAAAAACGAAAACGGTCAATATAGATTAGCATTATATAGTGACCCTTGTTGTAATACCGTAAAGCCATCACCCGCATTACCTTTAATAAAGTTACACTATGATAAATGGTTTTTGTTTTTCAGTAAGCAAACAATGGTTCCTGCATGGAGTCATGTGACGGAAGAGGTGAATCGTCAAGGCGGAGGCAAGGCACTGAAAAGTAAAATTTTGGATAAAAATGAACAGTTTGATGGCGCTATACGTAAAATTGGTAATCCTAAGATGACTTATAGTTATGATGACAAAGGAAATATTCTTAAGAGACAAAAGTCAAGTATAGATAAAAAAAATATTACCACTGCAAAAACAAGGCTTAATCAATGGTATCAAATCTTGAAAGAAAAACAACCAAATGGCGGAATAAGCAAATCGTCATATAACGATCATAAAGAATATTATGAATCATATTATCTACATCAAAATCTTATAGCTGAAATAAAAAATAATGATAGTGTGGCATTGAATATTTGGTACGCTTTTTTTAAAAACAAAGATTTAGAATGGGCTAAAGGATTAGAGAATGATTATAAAGCATTGATTAATACGGCAAATTCTCACAAAAAAATAAACAATAAAAATTCAGAAGGGTTAAAAGAAATCAATAATGCAGAAAATCAGGCGTTTGTTGAACATCGTGAGTCATTATATATGTTAAAGGCGGTAATGCAAAAAAACCTTGAAAATACTTTTATATTGACAATGTTAAAGGCGGTGATGCAAAAAAACCTTGAAAATGCTTTTATACTGACAATGCCTATTAATACTATCAAAAAATATCAAGAATCAATCAAAACTTTAGATGATGAAATTCAAAATTTTGAACAGTCAATTAATCGTTATGCATTTACAAGATCATGCGTACCTAATGGGGGCTATTTGATTCCTATTAAATATATTAACGAACTTGCATCAGATTTTAAAAAAAATATCACTACTGATACAAATAAAAAAAATATTAACTATTATTACAAAGTAGATGATCTTAAATCAAAACTTCAAGACCAAATTAAGAATAATGATGAAGATGCCGTTCTTTTAAAGGATACAACAGATCAACTTATATTACAACTAAACAATAAAATAAACAAAGATAGAACTGAGGCCACAAAAAACAATATATATTATATTGAAAAAACAAAAGTTGATGGTGTTGTATCAACTTTAAAAAGTAATATATCCACACCAAAAAAAAATAAAAATAAAAAAGATATTTTGTATTATCAACTTCGAGAAGCTCGCCAACAAATAAACCTATCTGATGATACTACAAGGTGTTAAGGATCACCATTCATTTTTAAGTATCAAATATTTGTATGAAAACGACAGAAAAATTAATTTTTAAAAAACTTTCTATCGTTTTTTTATTATGATATAGCATATTTATATGATCTGGAAAATGATAATAGCATTAGGAGTTTGTGGTGAACAAGAAAATTAGTTTTTTATTGTTGGTCTTTATTACATCATGGAGTTATGCAAGTGAAAAACGTGAATTAGCTATAAGTTGTTATTCTTGTCAAAACAAACGGCCTTATCAAGAAGATAGATTTTATCATGGTAAAGTTAAAGGTGGCAATTTTTATGCTGTGTATGATGGTCATGGTAGTAAGGATGGTTATCAGATAGCACAATTTTTGTCAGAAAATTTGCATACTTTTTTTAGTGAATCAACCGGATTTATTGCAGAAAAAATGAACACGGCCTTTGAGTACGCTGATTCTTGCGATTTTGTAAAACAAAATAAATTTAGTGGCTCAACAGCATCCGTTGTGTTTATTAAAGATAATGTTGCTCATTTTGCACATGTAGGAGATTCGCGTGCGGTATTAGAATGCGATGGTAGCGTCATGTTTTTTACCAGTGACCATAAGCCTAATAGAGCCGATGAATATGTCCGGATAGAAGATGCAGGGGCGAAAGTTTATAATAAGCGTGTTAATGGCTGTCTTGCTGTATCACGCGCGATTGGTGATTGGAATTTAGATAAAAATGCTATTATTGCCAAGCCAGAATACCAACAAATATTGTTAACGAAAGAAAATAAATTTTTGGTTATGGCAACTGATGGTTTATGGGATGTTATGAGTAATAAAGAAATAATTGATCTGATCATGGAGTTATACACTACAAAAAAAGATATGCGCGGGATTGCTAAAATATTAACCTCGGCTGCGATAGAAAAGGGATCTGCTGATAACATAACGGTGATGGTAATTGATTTGTTGTCGTGATTAACATAATCAAATAGATAAATCTTATTTTATTTTTCCTAATGATACTACACGGTGTTAAGGGGCACAATTCATCTTTTAAATATCAAAATTTGTATAAAAAAAACGATAGAAAAATTAATTTTTCTATCGTTTTTTTATTATGATATAACATATTTATATGATCTGGAAAATGATAATAGCATTAGGAGTCTGTGGTGAATAAAAAAATTAGTTTTTTATTGTTGGTCTTTATTACATCATGGAGTTATGCAAGTGAAAAACGTAAATTAGTTATAAGTCGTTATTCTTGTCAAAATAAAAAGCCTTCTCAAGAAGATAGATTTTATCACGATAACGTTAATGGTGGCAGTTTTTATGCCTTATATGATGGCCATGGTAGAGATGATGGTTATAAAGTAGCACATTTTTTGTCAGAAAATTTGCATGCTTTTTTTAGCGAATCAATCGGATCTATTGAAGAAAAAATGAACACGGCGTTTGTATATGCTGATTCTTGCGATTTTGTAAAACAAAATAAATTTAGAGGCTCAACAGTATCCGTTGTGTTTATTAAAGATGATGTTGCTCATTTTGCACATGTAGGAGATTCGCGTGCGGTATTAGAGCACCAAGGTAGTGTTTGCTTTTTTACTAGTGATCATAAGCTTACGAGAGATGATGAATATGATCGCATAGAAAAGGCGGGTGTATCAGTCTATTGGGGACGTATTAATGACTATCTTGCCGTATCACGCGCAATTGGTGATTGGGGTTTAGATAAAAATGCTATTATTGCCAAGCCTGAATACAAACAAATAGTGTTAACGGAAGAAAATAGATTTTTAGTTCTGGCAACTTATGGTTTGTGGGATGTTATGGATAATGAAGAGATAATTGATATGATCATGAATTTCCACGCTATACAAAAAAATATCTGTGGGATTGCTAAAACATTAGCATTGGCCGCAATAAAAAAAGGATCTTCTGATAATATAACTGTAATGGTGATTGATTTATGTCGTGATTAACATAATCAAATAGATAAATCTTATTTTATTTTTCCTATCAAGTAACGTAGAATGGAAACAAACAAAGGAATTCATGAAGCCCATTCAACGTTTCAAAAAAATAATTATTATTGCGTTCGTTTTATCTTTACTCTTACATGTAGGAAGTATTATCTATATTTTTTGGCAAAAAAATAATGGATATATTAAAAACCATATCAAAAACGATGAAAATGAGCTGCAAAAAAAGATAAGGAAAGAAGATATCTGGGCGGAGACAAAAGCACGTTCAGGGTCGCCGAGCGCTCAAGTATTATTTCAAGATGAACCAGAACATACTGAATCGCCACAAGAAGAAACATTGCCTTTACAAGAAAAGATAACAATTCAAAATAGACCTGAAGATTCAACAATTTTGACCACACCATTACCGGAAATGCACATTACCACAGATACCTCAATTAAGCCTTCATCACCTACACAATTTCCTACAAAAAAACCTGGCTATCAAACCCCGCCAGCTCCAATTAAAAAACAACCATTGTCACTTGCGCAGCTAACACAAGGATTTCTTAATCATAATCATAATGAAGGAAAACATAGAATAAATGTACTTGGTAAAAAAAATAGCACCCCAAGTGATGAGCAAATTAAACATGAACGTTACTTGCAAAGGTTAAGCTTGTGTCTACAAAATTCATTTAATATAAATAGCTATAATTGCCCTATATCGTTGCCAAAGGATACAATTGTACATGTTTTTCTTGCTCTCAACAGAGATGGCACCATTAAGCAGTTGCACATTACTCAAACATCAGGAGATAGGAATTTAGATGCTTTTACACTTTTAGTATTTCGTGAGGCCGGTGGCTCATTTCCGCCCGTGCCAACATATTTGCCCTGCAATCCTTTCATTATTAACTATGTTGTCGGCGTAAATAGTATTGAGCGAAATAATATTACACTATATCGTCGATAATCAAAATTATTCACCTTCACATAATAAATATGATACGGTTTATGTAAACGTATAATCTATGCGGAGATAGTATGAAATATCATATGTATTATGTCTTATTAGTTATGGTCAGCTCTATATCATTCTTAATTTTTTGCACTGAAAAATTTAATGTTATACTAAAACCAAAATGGTATGATCTCGATCAAAATTGTACTAAAGTTGATGAATTTGGGGGCAAATGGATTCTTGCTGGTAGCATTACTTTTAAAAAAAGATGTAAAAATTCAATTTGCATAGAAACAATTTGTCTTCAATGGAATGGTGAATGTCTTGACAACCTTATTGCATCGCTTTATAAGAAAAACCTTGATAAAGATGTTTTTTTACCTATCGAAGAAAATTTAATATGTGATGGAACATGGAACAAAGACAAACAAACATTAGTACTAAACTTTAATGAAAAAGAAAATCTTGCCCCGACAACTGTCTTTTACCTTGTTCTTACTGTTCCTCAATCAATTGAGACCTTGTTAAAAAAGGGATCATTTTTTCTCGAAGAGCAATCTCTTCCAAAACCATTCAAAGAATGTGCTCATCATGAAAAATTATCTTTTATGATGAATGATGCAACAGCCAAAAAATATCATAAAAACTAACCTCATAATCCAATACATTGGTTATTATAATTTCGCACTAAGGAACCCCTTTTTTTTAGCATAAAGAGTAATTTTGTGCTATAATAAGAAAGTAAAATATCAATTTAGTTGTAAAATATAGTTTTAACTCTATGGATTATCATGAAATATTATAAAATTCTTGGTCTTGATTCATTGGCAACATTAGATGAAATTAAAGCTGCATATCGTGCTTTAGCTATGAAATATCATCCAGATCGTAACCCTGGTAATATCGTTGCCGAAGATAAATTTAAAGAGATTCAAAAAGCGTATGAAATACTTGAAGAAAGAAAACAGCTATTTACCCCTAAACTAGATGCTTTACGCTCAAAATCGAAGAAAACGTCTGTACAAGAAGAAAACTAATATGAGGTTCTGTAAATCTGGAGACTATTATGAATAAAACAGATTATTACAAAATTTTAGGTGTTGATAGCTCAGCAACGACAGATGATATTAAAACAGCATATCGTAAGCTTGCAATGAAATATCATCCTGACCGTAATCCAAACAATAAAACTGCCGAAGATAAATTTAAAGAAGCAACTGAAGCCTATGAAGTGCTTGGTGACACACAAAAACGCTCGCAGTATGATCAATTTGGTCATGCCGGCATGCATAATAATGGTATGGGTAGCGGACATGGACATTCAGGCAACATGAACATGGAAGATATCTTTGAAAATTTTGGTGATATTTTTGGATCTATGTTTGGTGGCGGCGCTGCTAAACATCGTCGCAAAAAAGGCCCTCAGCCGCAAGCTGGATTATCGCTAACGAAAGAACTAGAAATAACGCTTAAAGAAGCATTTCTAGGCACTAAAAAAGAAATTGCTTATCATCATTTCTTTACGTGTGACTCATGTAAAGGTTCTGGCGCACAGACAGGAACGTCTGCTCAAACTTGTACTACATGCAATGGCTCTGGTGAGATGCATTTCAAACAAGGCTTTTTTATGTATGCACAAGCATGCACTAGCTGTAATGGAAAAGGATTTATTATTCCTACTCCTTGTTCAACATGCAATGGCCAATCACGTGTTCAACGTTATGATAAATTCACTGTCAATATTCCGCATGGAATCTATGACAATGCAGAGCTACGTGTTAGTGAAAAAGCTGACGCTGGACTTTATGGTGGCCCTGCGGGAGATCTTTTTCTACATATCCGTGTAAAAGAAAATAAAGCATTTAAACGTGAACAAGATGATCTTGTATGTCATGTTATGCTTACTTATCCACAACTTACCCTCGGATGTCAGTTAGATATCGAAAGCATTGACGAAACAAAACATGCGATCAAAATTCCAAAAGGTTGTCCTGTCGGAGAAAAAATTGTTATTTCTGGTGAAGGATTTTATAAATTACGCGGTAAAGCTCGCGGTAATTTAATAATTATCACTCAGTGTTTCATTCCTCAAAAAATATCCGCTGAAGCAAAGAAAAAACTGCAAGAATATGCTGATGCTGTAGGCACACAAACCACTAATTCTGAAGGTTTTATTACAAGTTTTTTCAAAAAATTTTTAGGATAATGGCTAATCTTTATATTAAATAAACGTTCATACATATCAAAAAGTATGAGTGTTTATTTAATATTTTGAAACAAACAACTCTTCTTTTTGTAACATAATAATAAGAATTGATTTCTATCTAAAAAATATCATTAATAATGATAATATAACACTATAAAGAACAACAGTTTCGATTAAACTTTGAGCAAGTATACTGGTACGAGATAAAATATTATACGCATCTGGATTTTTACCAATCTGTGTGCATGCAGCAGCAGCGGTTGACCCTGAGCTTATCCCTGTTCCTAATGTTCCAAGTCCGGTACATAAACCAGCTGCCAAAAATATAATACCATCGATACCATCACTTGTTACCGTACTTGGTAAAACAAACAATAGAGTGATTGCAATGATTAAGCAAAAAATAATAGGTGTTTCAATAAGCGCTTGGCTAATAAAAGTAAATGAAAGTAGTTTGTCATAGGCTTTTGTATTTTTTCCTAGGCTATTAATTGCCGCTTGTGCAAATGTGCTAAGACCAATTGCTGGTCCAATACTACCAATACCAACTGCAAGACCACTTGCAATAAGTCGAAAACTATCATGCATGGTTACCGCTAAACCTGACTGTCTTTGAATAAAAAGAGAAACTAAAAACGCAGAAATCATAGGTGTTTGAATAAGCACTTGCGTCATAAGCATGAATCCAGAAATTCGATGTGCAAAAAAAGGTTGTCGAGCAACTGCATGGCAAGCTGCCTGAGCAGGAAATGCTGATGCAAACCCAATGGTAAGTCCAGTTATTCCCATTGCAAAAATAATGCCTACTTCAGAATAGTGTGAAAATATATTACTAATGTCAGTGTTAGTATACATTAATAAAAAAATTGAAATAAGCAAGCCAAGTATCGCAACTGTCTCTACTAATGTCATACCAATGATTGCTACGCGCATAATATCATTTTGCGCTGTTGGCTGTCGATCAATAGCGCAAAGCGCGCTCCAACTAATGAGTCCTTCACCGAGACCAACAGAAATTGAACTAATTGCTATGGATGTTGCTATGGCACCATAGTGTAGAAATTCAGGTGAAATATACATAGAAAATTATCCTTAAAATTAATGACCGCCTTCTTGTGTTCCTATAGAAAGGTAGGTAAGCGTTAACATTGCAAATACAAAAGCTTGTAATAACCCTTCAAATAACGTAAAAAATGCAACAATTAAGAAATTAGCTCCAGAAAAAAGCCCTAATAATTCCAAAATGATTGATCCGCGTATAGAACTAAAATAAAGTTTCGTAATAATTGCTCCGCCAAATATATTTCCAAACAAACGAAATGATATCGATATAATTGATGATAATTTACCAACAATATTCAAAGGAAGCATCACAAAAAATGGTTGAAAAAAATCTTTTATATATGAATATATACCACGTGATTTTATAGTAACCGTCTGAATATAAAGAAATGATATTGTTCCAAGGGCAATAGCAGTATTTAAGTCCCTCGTTGGTTCATCAAGGTATGGAACTAAAGACGCGGTATTGCAAAGCGCAATAAAAATAAAGAGAGAAGATGCAAATACGCAATGTGAATAAACAAAAGATCCAAGAGATTGTTTGGTAAGATCAATAAAAAACGAAACAATCTTAAGCAATATAAATCGACCAAGTGTTGTATAATGCAAAATATAATTAACAGAAGCAAGTAGTAATGCTAAAAAAATCATAATAATCCAGGTATGAATTATTATTTCGCTATTAATCGTAAATAATGGATGATCTTCATAACCTATCATTGAACCAAAAAACCATTGTGGTGTTTCGACTAATTCAGCGTTGTTCATAGTGTTATACTCTTATATTTACGTATAATATACCAAAAGGCTAAAGAAAAAGATATTAACACTAGTATAAGATCGATTGATGATGAGCGCAATACATATATGATACAAAATGCAAAAATAATACAACGAATACAAGAAAATAGCAGTGATGAAAAAAGGTAATAAAGTAGAGATACATGACCAAGAGATAAAGCTCTTCTTTGTTGTGCAACAAAGAAGAGCCCATAAACAGTTCCAATAATTAATCCAAGAATAATTGATATCATCGCTACCAGGATTTAATTAGATAGTTTTTTTAGTCCTTTATGTTTCCAATATTCGGACACAATTGATGTAGAACCGGTGATTACAATAACCCCATGGCGCTCATCAACAGTCTTTTGTGCAGCTTCAAGAGCTTCAGCAAAAGTTGATGTTGCTTTGGCTTTGATTTTTAAACTTTTAATATCATTAGTTATTTTTTCAACATCCCACGCCTTATTGCCTTTATGTCCAGGAACTGAATCTACTGGGCATACAATAACCTGACCTGATGTTTTTTTGAAAAAATAACGTAATAATTTAATAAATTCATGAATATTTAATTCTTCATTATTGCAACCAAGAATAATAGCAAGTCCCTTTAAAGGGCGTTTGTAATGAATAAGCCTTGTTCCAAGAAGCAAATTTCTAAATGCATCAAGATTTGCTGCTGGATCTAAAAGAATTGTTGGTTTTTCTTTATCTAATAATTGGAAATGACCAGGTAGTGTATTTAATGTTTCTTTCCAAAATTGTTCTATGGTGCGTTTTGGATTAAGTTCGGTTTGACGTTTCACCTCAAGAGTTGGTCTACCGCGCATACCTTTTTTCTTAGTTAGAAGACTGTTGGTAACTATAACTGCATCTTTATTGGCAAATGAATTAATATAGATTGAAGTAATTCGTTCTGCTAATGCAGCACATCTACCATGTAACTGTTCAAATGGGTATGCAAGTGGAGCAAGTTTGCGAATAGGCATTGCCCATTCAGCACTTTTTTCTGTGACGATATCTTGCATTGTTTGAAGATTAAGTTTGCTTTGGTCAGCAGATACAACAATCGACCCTGGTTTTACTATGTTTAAAATTTCTTGAATAAGCGCTTTATCTGTGCTTTTTGCATTTGGAGATGCCTGAGGGTCTATAATTCTTGTAACAGCTACAATTTTTGACGAACAAATATTGGTGGCGTCAGATTGATTGTTTTCATTAACTTCGAGAATGGCAATATCAACATTATTTTGTTTAAAATATGTAAGAGCCATCATAGTAAGTAATTCAAAGGAATTAAGAGTTAGATCAAGCTCTTCGGCAGCATTAATAATTTCATTACCAATATCAGTAAAAGTTTTATTAGATACAAGTTCATTGTTAAGAGAAAATCGTTCATTATATGTTAATATATGTGGAGCATAAAATGTACCGACAGTTAAACCTTCTTCTCGTAATAGACGCGTTGTAAAATGTGCGGTTAAACTTTTGCCGTTTGTACCAGCTATTATAATGGTTGGTACTTTTTGTGAAAGAGATCCAAGCGCTTTATCAAGCTGCTTAAGTGAGGAAAGAGCGGTATCTGTACGATTTGCTGTCCAATGTGTATCTAGATAGTCAACAACTTCATTGTAACTACGTTGTTTTCCTGTTACTTTAGATGTTGCGGTAGATTTCTGACCTGTAACATTTTTCATCGAATTTCTCCATCAATTAATGGTTATTTGGTATTAATTTGATATTCTTGCTTTGATTATTGTACTTGCTAATTATATTGATCAATTATTACATATTTTGTAATAAAAATTAGCCAGTTAGGCAAAAAACATTATTTACTTTTCATGATATATCATAATACAAAAATGTCAAACAAGAAATTATAATCTAGGTATTGTATCATTATTTACAAAAGAAAAAGGCTTTTATATGAGAAAATTATTATGGAGTAGTCCAAAAACAATAGATAAATTAGACAAAACATTACGCAATGGTTCTGTTATTTTAGCAGAAGGAGATACGGTTTTTGGCCTATTAGCTGATGTATCCGAAAAAGGACATGCTCGTCTTGATTATATTAAAAATCGATCAAATAAACCTTATTTAATTCTTGTACATGATATAAAAAAGGCATTAAATTTTATTGAAAAAGAGACCATCCATAATATTCAAATTGAAAAAATAATTAAAACGTGCTGGCCGGGACCTGTTACTCTTCTTTTTCCGGCTAAAAAATCTATTTCTAGCTATGCCAAATCTTCAAATGAAACTGTTGCTTTACGTATCCCAAATCATAAGGGATTATTACAATTATTATCTAGACGCGATGGTTTATTCTCAACAAGTGCTAATAAAAGCGGCGAATCAATTCCACATTCTCTTGAAGATGTTGATAAAGATATCATCAATAACATTACCAGCGTAGTAATTAATGATGATCATCATCACGGAACCAATCTACCTTCAACAATAATTGATTGCACACAAGAACAATTAGTCATTGTCCGTCACGGAAACTTTGATGCATCTAACCTAATAAAATAAAAAAAACAATTTTATACAATTTATATAATTATTCTATGAGAATAGCTCTTACGATTACGATACCCTCCTTTAATATAAACCATACAACCAATACAAGGAAAAAGAAGAAACATACAACCTAACGCTACCATCAAGGAAACCCCCTTAGGAGCTCCTGCCAATAGAAAAACTCCAAAAATCGTTCCGCCACCTATTATATCAAGAATAGCTAGCAAACCTGTTGCTATACATGGATTTCTAAAAACACATGGGTCGTGTGCATCAGTATAATAAATCGTCGTCTGCCTACCCTGCAAATAATCATTTATTATATTTTTATCCAGCCTACTAATCATCTCGCTTTCTTCAACAGAAATAATGGGTAAACAACAACTGTTATCTTCCATTAGTCTTAACACCAATTCACGCTCCTCTAAAGTTGATTTAAACAGAGAAGCTATTGACGTATTGTTGCCCGTTAACCGTTTTTGTATATCAGAATACACCGTAAATGCTTCTAAAATTGGCATTTTATAAAATAATTCTACAGCATTCCGATCTTCATCAAGCATATACTCAAGAATATTTTTTCGTATTTCTTCAGGTAACAATAAAGCAATACCATGCAGCGTAAGTAACTGCTCAGACATGTTGTTTATTAATTTAGTTCTGGCAAAAGAAGATAATTCATAATAGTTATCACCAATAGTAGAAAGTGATAATGAAGGTAATGTTTTTGTGTAATATTCTTTTGACTTCTCCATAACAGCCTGATGTGAAGGATTATTTTGTAATGATGGAATAAGTCCCATGGAATATAAACATGGTGATAGTGATAGAAAAAACAATTGCACAGCTATATGCTTCATATCGATTAAACCTTTTTTTTGTAAAAATCTATAAAGTTATTATTTGAGCATGCTTTTCTAGGTATAGTCCTTCCATGCACATTGTAGTCATACAACCACCGGAAGTGAAAAGACATAAACTAGACGAGGCCATAACATAAGCAGTTGCGTCAAGCATCCCGGTGCAAGCTGCTATTCCAAGTATAGTTCCTGAAAATGCTGTACCAACAACACCGAATAAACTTATTATAGCACAATGGCGCTTACAGCTAAATGTATTATACTTGTTATCAGCAAAAGTAATTATTTCCTTATTCTCCAAATAATTATGTTTTATATTTTCATTTAATTCATTGATTATATTATATTCTCCACAAGTAATAATTGGAGGGGAATACCACGACGGATGTGTTACTTTTAATATTAATTTACGTTCTTCTGAGGATAACTTAAATAAAGAAGCTATTGGTTTATTACTATTTCCCCAGTGATGTTTGATATCGACATACAAGTTAAATGCTTCTAAAATTGGCATTTTATAAAACAATTCTGCAGCATCCCGATCTTCATCAAGGATATACCCAAGAATATGTTTTCGTATTTCTTCAGGTAACAACAAAGTAATACCGTGCAGCATAAGTAACTCCTTAGACATTCGTTTAATTACTTTACGCCTGTCAACAATTGGCAATTCACAATACGTATTACCAAGGGTAGAAAGCGTTAACGTAGGTAATGTTTCAGAATAATATCGCTTTGATTGTTGAATAGAGGACTGAGATAAGGGATCTTTTTTTAATAATGGAATAAGTCCCATAGAATATGAACATATTGATAGTGATAAAAGAAACAATTGTACAGCTATACGCTTCACATTCATTAACCTTTTTTATAATTTTTTATATGAATACAGTACTTTTATATAAAAAATTACAGCTTTTGTACAGCTCTTACAATTGCAGCAACATCAATACCTTCCATCGTCAAAAGTTCTTCAGGAGAACCAGATCGAGGCAGACGGACGACTGCAAGAGAATGTATTGTAAAATTTTCATTACGTAATGCACTAACAATTGTTTCGCCAATACCACCTTCAGGATAATGATCTTCTACCGTTATTATTTTATTTTTTGATGCGTGAGCAACAGAAACAATCGTGGCAACATCAAGAGGTTTTATTGAATATAAATCAATAACAGAAATGAAAATATTTTTCTGAGCTAAAATGGCATACGCTTTTAATGATTCATGCAAGGTAATTCCTGCTGCTATTATACATGCAACGTCATTTTGTGATTGCCGCACTACTTTACAGCCACCAATAGGAAACAATTCATCATTGTCGTATAAGACAGGCGTTGCCATACGTGTTGTTCGTAAATAACTAATACCATCACCATATCGCGCCATTTGTTCAACAAGTTTATGCGTACTTACTGCATCAGATGGATACAAGACAATAGAATTAGGCAGACAACGCATCATTGCAATATCTTCTAAACCCATTTGTGAAGGACCATCCTGACCAATAGAAACACCACAATGCGAACCAACTAAGCGCAATGCAGCATTGCCAATTGCCGCCATACGAATTTGATCATGCGCTCGAGAAAAAAACGAACTAAAGGTAGAAATAAACGGAATTCTACCGCGACAATCAAAACCTACCCCCATACCAACCATATTTTGTTCCGCAATAAAACATTGAAAAAAGCGATCCGGATGAATGCTTTCAAAAATTTCTGCATAAGTTGAATTTTTTACTTCCGCATCAAGACTAACCACTGCATCGCATACATCACCTAATAACGCAAGCGCAGTGCCATATGCTTTGCGCGTTGCAATCATTTCACCTTTTGTATATTCAGATGATTCCATAATAATTATTGTTGTTGCGCCCGTATACGCAAGAGCCTTAGGATGAGGTCGTTCTACGTGCCATTCATCATTATCACTAGAATAGTGAACTGCTTGAGGAAAATTATGCTGTAGCTGCCCAAGAGCTTTTTCCTCTTGATCGCCAGTAAATGCTTTTCCATGAAATCCTTGCAATGCAGCAGCAAAATCAACGCCGTATCCTTTTATTGTTTTTGCAATAATCATTATTGGTTTATCAACAACATGATGTGTTTTACCAATAACATCTATTAAACTCTTAATACTATGACCATCAACTTCAAAAACATGCCACCCAAATGATTGGCAGATAGCAACATATCGATTAATATTATAATCAAGCATTGTTTCTGTGCTTTGACCAAGATTATTTACATCAATAAAACATATAAGATTATCAAGTTTATAATGTACTGCTAACTGCACTGCTTCCCACACACTTCCTTCAGATGATTCACTATCACCCATTACTACATAGGTGCGATAATCACGTTTATCAAGCTTTGCACACAATGCAATGCCAACCCCCACAGAAAGACCGATACCTAATGATCCGGTTGCAGTTTCTGCGTAAGCAAAACGTTTGGTTGGATGTCCTTCTAATGGAGAATTTATTTTTCTGTATGAAAGCATGTCTTTATCAGTTAACAAACCTAATTCACGCCATGCAGCATATAATAGTGGAGCAGCATGACCTTTTGATAAAATAAAACGATCATTATCAGGGTTTGTATAATGATATGGATCATAACGCATAGCATAAAAAAAAAGTACCGCAACAATATCTGCTGCGGATAAACATGAAGTAGTATGCCCTGAGCCGGCTTGTGCTGGTGCAATAATAGACCAACGACGTAAGCAATATGCCTTATGTTCAATAAATTCAATTAATTGAGATTCTTTCATTATTACTACCTACCATTAATCATTAGTCTTTAATCTTTATTAACCATACTTATAAAAAGTGATTAAGACATAGATTAAAAAATATGACATTAATTGCAAGCATTGTAGCACACTATGTATTTTGACTTTTTAAGCATCCTAGGGACAGAAAGGTGTTTTTTCTTACGTTCGTAAGTCGCATTTTCATCTAATTGTTTTTGAAAATAATTTTGTGATTAATTCACTAGATAGCATAAAAAAACTTTTAAAGAATTGCTGTGAAAATATGATATACTATTAATAAAACTATTTAATAAGGTAATTAATCATGAATAAGATAATTCTCTTTTATAAATATATTTCTATTGCTTATCCTCACCAAATCATGAAATGGCAACAGCAAATATGCATAAATTTAGAACTTGTTGGTAGAATTCTTATTAGCCATGAAGGTATTAATGGCACTTTAGCTGGATCGAAAAGCGATATTGCTAACTATATTAATCTTATGTCTAATCATGAATTATTTGGCGATATAGATTTTAAAGAAAGTGATGGCGATTCTACATGTTTTCCACGACTTTCTATTAAAGTACGCAATGAAGCTGTCTCTTTGGGTATCCCTTGTGATCAGTTAACAGCTGAGAATGGAGGACAACATCTTACACCTCAAGAAACACATCAGCTCATTACTAATGCTCCAGAAGATCTTATTATTTTTGATGCTCGTAATATGTATGAATGGGAGATTGGCCGATTTAATAACGCAGTTACTCCTCACATTAAAAATTTTAGAGATTTGCCAAAATATCTTGATGATAATAGTGATATGTTTAAAGATAAACAAGTATTAATGTATTGTACTGGCGGCATTCGTTGCGAACGAGCTAGTGCGTATCTTAATAAAAAAAATGTAGCTAAAAAAATATATCAAATTAAAGGCGGTATACATCGCTATGCAGAACAATATCCAGATGGGTTTTTTCGCGGTAAAAACTATGTTTTTGATGGCCGTATTGCGGTAAAAATTACTGATGATGTTCTAAGCACATGTACATTGTGTACAAAATCATGCGATGATTATCACAATTGTCTCAATGCAAGATGCAATAAACATTTCATTTGTTGCGCTGATTGTAGAGAACGATATAATAAAACCTGTAGCAAAGAATGTGACATACTTATTTCAGAAAATAAGACAATGCTGAGGCCAGCATTTAATAAAATTAATTTGTTATATAAAGAATAAATCATGCATACAACATTATCACCAAGCCCGCTAATATATTTACATTCCTTAGTTATTCAAACTAACATACCTCTTGCAGATAAAAATTGGTTTGGAACTGGTGGCTCCGCGCACTTTTATTGTGAGCCAAAAACTTCTCAACAATTTCAAGAAGCAATTCTGTATGCAAATGCTCATAATCTGGATATTTTTATCTTAGGACAAGGCGCTAATATTCTTATCAGTGATGAAGGCTTTAATGGTCTAGTTATTCGTCCATTTTTGACAAACATTGAAATTATTGCAAGAAATTTAGACAATAGTGTCTTAATTAAAGCTGGTGCTGGTGTTACAATGCCTGATCTCATCAACTATTGTCTTGATAATAATTTTGTTGGACTTGAAGAATTTAGTGGAATTCCAGGCACTGTTGGCGGATCTGTTTATATCAACCTTCATTATTTTGAGTTTTTACTTGCTAATTTTCTTATTTCTGCAGAAATTTTACACAAAAAAAATGGCACACTTCATACGGTTGACGCTCAATGGTTCAGTTTCGGGTACAACAACTCAGAACTACATAAAAAAGATTACTTTTTAGTAAATGCAACATTTAAGCTACGATCGGCGGATGAATCGCAGGTTGCTTTTGCCAAAGGACGCAAAGCGGAAATAATTCGTCATCGCGCACATCGTTATCCACAGGCACGCACCTGTGGTAGTTTTTTTAGAAATTTTTTTGATAATGAAATAACTTTGGAAATCGAAGGTAAAAAAATAATTTTTGTTGCTTATTATCTTGATAAAATTGGAATTAAGGGAAGCTTATGTAGCGGTGATGCAATTGTTTCTCGACAGCATGCAAATATGATTATTAATAGTGGTAATGCTACGAGTAATGACATTATTAATGTTGCATATCAGATGCAAGAGCTGATGAGTGCTACTTTTAATATTATACCGCAACCCGAATGCCAGTTAATTGGCTTTAAAACATATCCATTGTTATAAAAAAAATTTCAAAAAAATTATTTCTTTAATTCTAGTTCTAAATAATATCGTACTGCAAAATTCAAAAGAGTAAACCGCATGTACTCATTTAATAATTTCTTATCTCCATTGACAGAATTTTTTCTTATAAATTCATCCATTTTAATGGGGTAATCTCTAAATGTTTTTTTATTAGCATCATCAATAATACTATCTACTACAGATTTATATAAAAACTCTGCAACTGTATCATCATCAAGCTTTTTTTTACTTTGCCGAAATTTCTCTTTAAATAATTCTTTCATCTCATGTATATAAGATGCAGATATATTATCTTGAAAGCAATTAAAAGGTATTAGATCTTCATGTTCAAAAAATAAAAATGGAATACTATCATATGTATAGCCAGTTATTCCTCCGAACCATGTAGCTGCAGTCTTGCCCCAAGTTTTCGCGCTGTTAATGTCGCTTTTTACTTTTTTTAAAATATATGTTTCAATATGTGACTGATCCTGCAGTAATCGTTCTTGAGTAATATCTGTTTGATTTCTATCGTTTGAACACATACTCATACAGGTAGAACTTACTAACACCATTATCATTTTACCAACAAAGATTTTAGACATAATATCCTCAAAAAAATATTTTTCCCAAAAATGTTAACACCACTAATTTAATCAATAATCATATAACCATCTGTACAATATACTATAAAACTAATATATTATAAATAATAAAAAAAAAAGTTATGAAAAATATACAATTTGACACATGAATGAATTAATTTTTGTCGCTCACGCTATTATTGTTGCAGGGACTGCTCTTGGAGCTCTTGTTCTTGGGCCATCTGCATTAGTTGCCTTTGTATGTACTTGCTGCGTATTGGCAAACTTATTTGTTTTAAAACAGATAACTCTTTTTGGTTTTGCTGCAACATGCGCTGATGCTTTCACTATAGGAGCAACCATAGGGCTCAATTTATTACAAGAATATTTTGGTGCTTCTCATGCCAAAAGAGCGATTGTGATAAATTTTTTCATTCTTATTTTTTATGCAATTGTATCACAAATTCATCTTATTTATATTCCCAGCAGTAGTGACGAAATGCACTTTCATTTTATGCCATTACTTAACTTTATGCCTCGCATTATCATTGCTTCATTGTTTGTTTATTATATTTCTCAATTAGCTGATTATTATTTCTACGGTCTACTCAAAAGAATATTTCACCATACACATATTATTTTCCGCAATTATGTATCTATCGCATTGTGTCAACTATTAGATACTATTTTATTTAGTTTTTTAGGTCTCTATGGAATTATTAATAATATAGGAGAAATAATTATTATTAGTTACCTCATTAAACTTATTAGCATTTTTATCGCTATTCCTTTTGTTGCTTTTTCACGTAAAATTTATAATTATGTTCATAATAATCATATTTGATCTACCATGTAGGCTTGCCCTTTTATCATGGCAATACAATGAGGGAATGTATTTTTAAATTTTAAAACTTTTATATTCTTCCAAAAATAATTGTAATTGGCTTACTCCAAGTGCTAGCAATAATTCAGAAGAATTAGCAGTACTATCCTGAGCAAAGATATTTTCATAATATTCAAAATTGTTGAACGATTCTACAGAAAGGACTTCAGGAATATGATTTAAAAACTCAAATGTACTAAAAACATATGTCACTCTTGCTAATAATTTAACAATGTTAAAATGTTGCATATCATCGCTACAAGGATCTTTTTGTAGGTATTGCTTTAATAAGTAAAAATCATCTTTTTCATTAAGGCATGCACATAAAGAATAAACAGCTAAATCATAAAATTGATCATTAAATCCTACCATTTCCCAATCAATAATTATAACATCTGTTCCGGTAAAAAAAATATTTCTTGGATGCAAATCATTATGACTAATAACTAAAGGACGAGCATTATTCTCAAATTTTTGATAAATAATTTTAACTTTATCTAATATTTCTTCAAAAATAGGATCTATAATTAAATTTTTATTTTTTATTTTTTCATAATTTTCAATTATTACAGTAAATAAGTTTCTTGTTCTTAGGGTAAAATTCAAATCAAGCTCTTGTATGCTTTTAACTTTTCGTGCTATAAAATCAATAGTATAATAATCTTTTGCTTGTTCAAGAGAGAGCGTAGATTCAGGAATAAAATCCATAATAATAAGAGAGAATTCTTTGGTGTGTTGATGGTGATAAATTTTTGGTGCTATAAATTTATCAGCGGCAGCACTATGTACAATAACTTCGTTTTGACGTATTAAAAGCGGTTCTTTAAGAATACGCACTAAGTATTTACTATCATTTACTGTATATATATTGTGTGTTGTATGATAATCCTCCATTAATTTTTTCACATTTATAGTTATAAATAATATTTATGAATTGATTAAACCCATTTAAAATTACGTCATTTTCTGAAGCGTATACACTCTCAATACTAGTAAAAAAAAATAGCAAGGGTGTTAGTTTAGAAAAAATTTTTTTAATTATATACATCATTTCCCATTGGTACATATATACAATATACTTGTGCAATATCTATATAGGCTGTATTAATATTAAAAATTAAACAATTATTATGTAAGTTATTATATATTGTTACGTGATATTACTATAGTTTTTTGTTCTTTTATAAGAGACCATTGTGTATGAATTTCATGTTTACCACCGTGAGGATTATTGATAAATCGAATAACCTCATTAAGATATGCTTCAGATGGTGAAAAGGGTACATGTTCAATGATAAACCAATGGATTACTATGCGATGCTGTAATAGCCTATCAATAGCAAGGAATTGAGGAATGTGGATATAAAAGTGAGTATCTTGTATAAATGAAATTTCCTCAAATGTTTTTTTTGTGAGATCTTCTAAAAAAAGTTCCGTTGCTTTAAGTCGATTAAGTGTGGTGAGAAAATTTGTTTCAAAACGTTTATCGCAAGAACGCAATGCTGGTAGTACGGTAAGTCGAATACGATTACGTAAATAACTTAAAGATTCATTACTGGTATCCATTGCATAGATAATATCGTTGTTGTGTAGCCAATTAACAATTTCAGATTTATTAATTTCAAGTAATGGCCTGATATACATTCCATTTTTTGCTTTTATTCCCGTTAATCCAGATAAACTTGATCCACGAATAAGACGAATAAAAAATGTTTCTTCTTGATCTTGTGCATGATGAGCAAGCGCAATAGTATTAGCATTATATTCATTGGCTACTTTTTCAAAAAAATATCGACGTAATTTTCTACCATACTCTTCTTGTGAACCATTCTGCTTGAAGGGTATAGAGAACTCCGATCTTTTTTTTGTTATAAATGGGATAGCAAGCTTATGTGCAAGGTTACGACATAATTCCTGTTCCTGATCACTTTCAGGTCGCCATTCATGATTAAGATGTGCGGCAATAAATGTCAATGAATATTTATTGCGTAAAGAGACAAGAAAATAAAGCAGAAAAACAGAGTCGGGCCCTCCTGAGAGCCCAACTATTATTTTTGTATCGCACTTTATGAGTGCATGATGTGCAATAAAAGCTTCAATATTTTGATAAAGATTCATTATACATCTAAATTTTTAGCAAATTTACCATAGTCTTTGATGTATTCTTTTCTTCCTTCGACATCTTCACCCATTAATGTTGAAAACCAGCGATCTGCTTCTAAAGAGTCTTCAATAGTAACTTTAAGCAGCGATCGTGTTTTATTATCCATCGCTGTTTCCCATAATTGATCAGGGTTCATTTCACCCAGTCCTTTATAGCGTTGAATATTCATAAACGGTTTACTAATAGCTTTAATCGCAGCAAGAAATTCAGTTGCACCAATACCGCTTATTGCACGTTCTTTACCCGTAATGGTCAATGTCCATGGATTATCCTGAACAATAGCTAGTTTATTTAACATAGCAACTGTTTTTTTAACTTCTGATGCTGAAAAAAAGTTTAAAGGTATATCCCAATGCTTGCTCATCATTTTAAATGAAATTCGCGTATGGAGATTGCGTTGATCTGATTTTTCTATTTCATCATTTGTATCAGTTGAATCATCATTATTATTGTGTTGACTATCAAAAGCTACTGCATACCCAGAAAAAAAGCTTTGTAGATGCGTTAATAGTTGGTCAATTCCATTTTCTTTTTCCCATGGATATTTGTGTAACGCTGCAATAAGCGCGTTACATTGATCAAAAGATATTTTAAAATCAGTGCTTAACGTGCTGAGCTTACTATCATATTCCTGAATATCAGTAAGGACATTTGATAACGTTGCCGCTTCCATCTCCTTATCATCAACCGTAAGTACCGTTTGTTCTTGTGCCCAGTCAAAAAGAAATTGCATAAATGCCATATCATCTTTAAGATATTGTTCTTTTTTGCCAATTTTAGCTTTATATAAAGGTGGTTGCGCAATATAAAGATAGCCTTGGTCGATGAGTGGTCGCATATATCTGAAAAAGAAGGTTAATAATAAAGTTCTAATATGAGAACCGTCGACATCGGCATCGGTCATAAGAATTATTTTATGATAACGAGCTTTATTAAGATCAAAATCTTGTCCAATACCGCTACCGATTGCTGAAACAAGAGCTCTAATTTCATCATTTGATAATATTTTATCAAGGCGAGCCTTTTCAACATTTAGGATCTTACCTTTTAATGGTAAAATCGCTTGATTGCTACGATCACGTCCTTGTTTTGCAGAACCTCCTGCAGAATCTCCTTCCACGATGAAAATCTCAGTTAGCGCAGGATCTTCTAACGTGCAATCAGCAAGTTTTCCTGGCAAAATCATTCCCTCAAGAACTGTTTTTCTTCGCGTTAAATCACGAGCTTTACGTGCAGCTTCGCGGGCACTTCGTGCAATATCAGCTTTCTGAACAATTTTTTTTGCAATAGCTGGATTTTCTTCAAAAAAAATATCAAGGTATGCGAATAACCATGATTCAACAATGCCTTTTACTTCATTATTACCAAGTTTTGTTTTTGTTTGACCTTCAAATTGTGGTTCAGGTACTTTTATACTTAATACGCAGACCAATCCTTCTCGTACATCTTCACTTGAAAAAGTATCAGTACCTTTTAAGACACCAAATTCTTGAGCTTTTTTATTACAAACTTTAGTTAATGCCCCTTTAAGACCAGAGACATGAGTACCGCCTTCTACCGTATTAATATTATTAACAAATGAAAACAGTTGCTCACCGTAGCCATCATTATATTGAAGAGCAGCTTCTAAAACATATTTATCATCTGTTTTTTCACAATAGATAACTTCAGGAAATAAAGGAGACTTATTTTTATTAATATGCTCAACAAATGAAACAATTCCACCGGCAAAGTGAAATTCATTGTGCTTATTGGTACGTTCATCATTAATACTGATACGAACATTTTTATTAAGAAATGCAAGCTCGCGCAAGCGAGATGATAATGTTTCAAAGCTTAAATCAGTGGTTTCAGTGAAAATTTCTGCATCTGGTTTAAATTGAACCAATGTTCCACGTTTGGTGGTTGTACCAATAATCTCAAGTGATTTTATTGGTTTACCGCGATTAAATTCTTGATAATAAATATTACCTTTTTGGTAAACGGTTACATGAGTCCATTCTGATAGAGCATTTACAACAGAAATACCTACACCATGCAAACCACCAGAAAATTGATATGTATCTTTGTCAAATTTACCACCGGCATGTAATTTTGTTAGTACAACTTCTACAGCAGATACCTTTTCTGTAGGATGAATATCCGTTGGTATTCCGCGGCCATTGTCTTCTACTGAGCATGATCCATCTTCATGCAAAGTAACATTGACAGTATCGCAATAACCTGCAAGAGCTTCATCAATAGAGTTATCAACAACTTCATAAACGAGATGATGTAATCCTTGAGGACCTGTTGATCCGATGTACATAGCAGGTCTTTTTCTAACTGCTTCAAGACCTTCCATCACGCGGATGGATTGCGCTGCATATTCTTTTACTTGTTTAGTCATAATAGTAACCGACCCTTTCTTTTGGGGTACTCACAATAGATGAAATTTGTAGTTTTATATAATTAATTCAGCATTATTTATTATATATTTATTGTACAGCAGTGAATAAAAAAAGTCGATTATTAAAGGAATTCATATTCAATTTTTCGGAGATTGTTTAAGGTTGTAGTGAATATATTGAATTATTCTTAAGTATAGAGAGGAAATGGATGTTAGAGAGTATTTTTGGAAGAGAAAAAGACATTTTTTTTATGCATGCAGCATTGGATCAAGCACGACGCGCTTATGAAATTAATGAAGTTCCTATTGGAGCCGTTGTTGTTAATAATGAAGGTGCTATTATAGCACGGGCATATAATACTGTTGAACGTGATTGTACACAGCGAGCGCATGCAGAAAATTTGGCAATAGAAATTGCCGGTAAACACTGTAATGATTGGCGTTTATCCGGACATTGGTTGTATGTAACGCTTGAGCCTTGCTCGATGTGTATGGGATTAATTAAATTAAGTCGATTGGCAGGAGTCGTTTATGGTGCGCAGTCACCTCTTTTTGGTTTTCATCGTGATAATGAGGAGCAGAATTGGTTAATTAAAAAAAATAATTTTTTAATTATTGAAGGAGTGGCAGCTGAAGAAACAGCAGCATTACTTAAAGATTTTTTTTACAGCAAAAGAGCTAGTAAAAAATAAAATTGTTTTTGTTAAATATATAAAAAAATAGACTTATGATGCCGATCATCATAAAAATGCACTCATTTTTGATACACAATTTTTCAAAATACAATTCTATTTTTTTTGTCATTATATAGATAATTTTTTATTTTTTTGCCATGACGCAATTAATTGCAATACTACTTTTCTTGTTTTTTACTAAATGCCAATACTGCGTTTCCTTAAACTTTTACGAGAGATAGCCTGTGCGTAATTACGTTCCATACCCATTTTTTGTAAATAATGATAAAAAAACTCTCTATCTTGACCTTTGACAACTGCTTGCTCATGAGCTTCAGCTAGCGCAACTGGATAACCCCCTCCTTTAATACATTGATCGATAACAATTTGCGCAACACGATCAACCATCATTGTATCTTGCGCAACCCATGCAGGTAATTCAACACGGCCAATTTCACTACCTGTATGAATATAAAAGAAAAATGGCCGAAGATGATGAGGATAGTAAGCACTGATACTGCTATGATTACTAAAAACTATAGAACGCGTATAAGGCATTAAAACATTCTGCATAATACCGCTATCAATTACACTATCAACCAATGCATATGCTTCTTTGTTTTCAACATCAAAATTACATAAATATAAACGAATTAAACTGATTAATTCTTTACTTTTTGGTGTGCTAATATACCAACATAGTAATATTTTTTCATGATAAAGTTCATCTAATAATGCAAGGTATGTGCTCAAAAATTGGTCTCTAACATGTATTTCTTTTGATGATAAATGCCAAAAAATTAATGATCCATCAAAAAATAAAATAGTGGGAGCAGTGTCGCTGTATTCACTTTTTATCTTTTTACCCAAATGAAGTCCTGCTCGTAGTTCAAGTTCCTGACGCTTACAATTGACACTATCGGTAGTAAATGGTTGTCCATTTTCATCAACTCCAGCAAATACTGTTGGTTGCGATAATAGTTGTACTCGCATTCCTTTACAATTATAGGGAAGCACCACAAAACCAGTATTAATCAAGCAACATGACAAAATATTATGTCGATCAGGATAAATTTGAGAACCATCAACAGAAAGAACTACATGGGGGTACGTAGCTCTTTCAACAGGAATTATATCGCCTACGTTACCTTGCCACAATGGAACTGGCCATGGTGCATTATTAACTTGTCGTACTTTATATAAAAATGTTGAATCCTTACTGATTGCGTGCCAAATCTCTTGAGCAAGATTATATGAAGACGTTGTATCCACAAATAGTTGATCGGTAACCCGTGTAAGCTCTACTAATAGCTTTACGCGATCTAACATGCTTACTCTCTCTTTTTTATTTATTCATTACGTTGTTTATAATCACTGATTGCAAGTTGTAAAGCGGTTAATGATAACAAACCACACAATAGTCTAACTGGTCCCAATCGCATCCCAATCATATTAATCAGATCATCTTTATCAAGAACAAGAATAGCATCAAGAGGCTTATGCATGACAAATTCAGATATGATTGATGCTGTTGCTTGACTAATTACACACCCCTTTCCCTTAAAAGCAATAGAAACTAAAACATTTTTATGAATAGTTCCGGTGCAAATCACTTCATCACCACAAGAGCTATTACGCTGTTCGGCGCGCATATTACACACATCAAGAATTCCGTGATTACGAGGGTTACGATAATGATCCATTAATATTTCTTGATATAAGTTCAACATACTATAATCCATTCATTTTTTTATCATTATCAATTAGTCTAACACAAATAGCATGAAGAATTAATGCGTAATTACTCAACAAATGGAAATTGACAAAAGTATAAATTACTTCACACCGATTGAATGCAAATTAAATAGACCAATGGATTTATACTATAATTAAAAAAACAATAGAATTAAAGTGTGATTATTTAATTTTATTGTTTTTAATTAACTATTGTTTTCCCCTCTCTTGTATATGTTACTATTAGAATATATTTGATAAATATTATTTATTTTTTTTCATATAAGGATGCATAATGAAAAAAATAACTCAATTGATTATTGTGATTGCTTTCACCAGTACAACAGTAATTTTTCCAATGACATATCTCAAAAATTGGTTTAATGACTATGTTTTTTTTTGGAAAACAAGAGATTGGCATTCTCATTTTCAGAGAAGATTGTATCAAGAGCCACGACCTTTATTAATGCGAGCTTTAGAGGTATATAATACATCATCAAGTCAGGAAAAAAAGGCATTAGATTTAGGAGCAGGAGCAGGTAATGAAACAGCATTTTTATTACAAAAAGGATGGATTGTTTGGTCAAATGATAGAGAACAGGAATCAATAGAAATAATTAGCAATAGGAAAGACGTTTTACCTTATAAAGATAAATTAACACTCATTCATAAAAGTTTTACTGATATACCATGGGATAATCTTCCCTTATTTAATTTGATTTGTGCAATCTATACGTTACCTTTTATAGATCAAAACAATTTTCATCAAACATGGAATGCTATAGTTAATCATTTAGAAGCAAATGGTATATTAGCGGTTTCTTTATTTGGCGATAAACACGATGTTTTTGGTTGGTGGGAAAAAAGAAGCATGAGTTTTTTTACTAGAGAAGAAGTTTTAAATTTATTGAAAAATTTTGATATTAAATTTTTTACAGAATCTTGTGAAAAAAATGATGAAGATGTTATGGAACATATCTTTAGTGTGGTTGCACAAAAAAAATAAATTACTGATCTATTGGTACGTGACATTACAAAAGAACAATTAAACATTTTCTGACAAGACGGTTATTTTTCAATTAATCAGATGAATTATGGTGATTTTTCACTCAAAGCTAAAGGACGTATAAATGGAGGTTGTTCTTCTTTGAATGCTTTACGGTTTTTAAAATTATTCTTTTGTTTATCATTTGAGTAATATGTGATATTGTTTTGCTCAATAATTACTCAGCAGAAATTTTCAGGAGACATATTCATGTTTTAGCCACAACATGTTCTAACTACAATGTTTTTCTTTTCTCGTTTTCGTTGACTATAGTTTCATTAATTAATTATATTACCTACTTCATAAATAAAAAACAAAATGAATTACGTCTTTTACCTTAAACAACAAATAACATTATATATATTAATAGTGTTAACTACATGTATTTTCTATCCTATTGCGTGTTATTTTGGATGGAGAGATCCAACAACTTTATCTTTGGGGTCATTAATTATATTTTCATTTACATATATTTTTTTTGGTGCTTTCGTGCAATGGTATTTGAATTCACTAAAATAAATTACTTAAAGGATATTCTTATGAAAAAGATTTTATATCTATTATTAATCTCATCGTCTATTTTTTCAATGCGATTGGATGTTGTAAGTTCCAATAAATCGCATGATAAACCGTCTTTTAGTTCTGGTACCTTATGAATCGCGAGCAATTGAACATGGCGATATGAATAAAGTATACATTAATTCTGCATCAATTTTTGCTCCTGAGCGATTAGGGTTAGTTGAACTTTATCATGGTAAAATTGGTATGTTACCCACTCCATAAAGTATAAAATAAAATGAATATAGTTCATTGTCTTAAACAACAAATAAAAAGATTATTATTATTAGCATTAACATGCTACTGTTCATATAATATAGCTTTATATTTTGAATTTAGAAAAGCTACTATATTGCCTATAGAATGGTTTATATCATTCGCAATAGGATATATAGTTGTTGGTACTTTTTCAGAATGGTATTTGAATCCATTAAAATAGATTACTTACAGGATATTCTTATGAAAAAATTTTATATCTATTATTAGTCTCATCACCTATTTTTTCAATGCAGTTGGATATTGTAGAATCAAATAAATCGCATGATAAACCGTCTTTTAGTTTTGGTACCTTATGAATCGGGAGCAATTGAACATGGCGATATGAATAAAGTATACATTAATTCTGCATCAATTTTTGCTCCTAAGCGTTGAGGGTCAGTTGAATTTTATCATGGTAAAAAGGGATTTTCTATTCATCAAAATGGCAAGAAGCATGCCATTAAGAAGTACTTTATTGATCCACTGTTATGTGATATAGCCACCAAAATACAGCAGATTTTTTCTTTTAATTTTTTTCACGAGTTATTTCAGGAAGCCAACCAGGAGTTGCGTCAATGATATGATGAAAAACAGAAATATCCTTGGATCACTTTTTGATTATGTTGATGAGACCAAATTAGATCTACGAAATTTAGATGTTTTTTATATAGCTTATCTGATATTATGTAAAGTTATTTTTTATTATTGTAGAACTAGAGAATGGTTCAATTATATTGGTTACAATTATAAGCTGTGCATTTATTACGTCAGCTTGTTTTTGTTTATTGATCATTTGAGGATCATTATTAGTTATTGCAATTATATGTGGTTTAATGGTCTGTACGAGTTGAAGGTAATCTTTAAAATCATGTAAAAATGGAAGCATAATTACGTTATCAACATGGCGAATAGCATTTAAATTATATGCACGTTCTGTTTGTTTATGTACAGGTATACGATGTTTATAGTGTAAAATATGTTCATCTGATTCTAGGGCTATTACAAGATAATCCCCCATTTCTTTTGCTTGTTCTAAAAATCGTAAATGTCCAAAATGAATAACATCAAAACATCCTCCAACAAGAATAATTTTTTTGTCGGCAGGAATTAAAAGCTTTTGAGCCGGAATATATTGTTGATTTTGCATATAATAAGTATAATTTGTTTGTTTAGCTTGATCAATAAATAAATCTTGAGTTTGTCATATAAAAATACAATTTTATCTTAAAAATTTTATAAAAAGTTGATGATATGGTTAAAAATACTTTATACTTCGGTTCTAAGTCACAGTCGCGACGTATGTTATTAGAAGAATCTCAAATACTATTTACTATTGTTGATCAAAATGCTGATGAATCACGGTGTGATTGGAATCTTCCATTAGCACAGTTAGTTTTAAGTATTGCGGTGTATAAAATGCAACATGTCATACTTCCTCATGGTAAAGAGGAAGGTGATGTTTGCTTTGTATTAACTGCAGATACAATGTCACATGACACAGAGGGAGTAATTCACGGAAAACCAATCGATAGAAATGATGCGATTGCAAAAATAAAAGCAATTGCTAAAGGAGCCTTTTTGTGTACAGCCTTTTGCTTGGATAAAAAAATATGGCGATCGGGAGCTTGGGTTATTGATAACAGAATTGCTGATGTTGTTAAAGCAGAATATTTATTTGTTGTTTCTGATGAATGGATTGATACATATCTTGAAAAAACGCCATTTTTAGATGTATCTGGTGGAGTTGCAGTGGAAAAATTTGGAAATCAGTTTCTAAAAACAGTGCACGGTTCTTATTCTACTATCATTGGCCTCCCGCTTTTTGAGGTACGTCAAGCGCTTGAAAAGTTAGGTTTTTTTGTACAGTTAACTGAATGAATAACAATAAAAAACATAGTAAACTTCAACCGGCCTTTAGGCCGGTACTTTTAATTAAGGAATTTATGATTATGAAGATTTTAAATTTACGTTATAGGTTTCGACTCATCATCTCAACCTTTCGCTTATTATGAATCGCATTCATTATCGGCTTTGCAAAGCAAGAGTTTTCTGCTCAGTTAAATAAAAAGTCAATTTGTTAGCGAAACCTAATAATTAAATATATTCCTCTTTTTTTGCATTGATTAAATTATTGCTATTAGATTGTTAATATTGCTATTATTAAATTTAATAGCAATAATTTAATCATTATTTTTTAAAAAAAGGAATTTTGTCGTGAAAAAGCCATTAATTTTGTTTGGTATGTTATTAACAATAGTAACTGGATTAAATGCATTTACAAAGCATGAGGTATTCAATCGATTATCACAGGCTATGGATAAACTTCAAGCTAACGAATATGGAACGAATCCAAATGGATTTGATGATTCATTATTTAATAATTGGTATGATACGCTTGCATTAGCAAAAAAATTTGTCATTGATAATAGCAAAAACCTTATCGGTATTAAAGATTCTGATATAATCAGAGCTATAACCTACCTCTTGGATGTAAATAATACATTATGCACTAAAGTAATATCTATTGTTCGTAATCCTACAACAACCTTTAGTTCGCTTAATGAAGAAAGCAATAAATTGGTACAAATCAAAAATGCTTTGACTCAAAATATGAGCGTTATAAGGAATAAACTACAATCAATTAATTTTAGTAAGAGTAAAGAGGAAGCACGAGAAATTGTTCTTATTATTGCTGGCTTTCTGCAAAGGATGATTGCAGCCGTTCAAAAAAAATCTGACGAAAAAATGAGTAAATGGGGATAAATTAATTTTTTCAAAAAAAAGGTGTTTCTTATGAAAAAACAATCTGTTTTATTTGCTGTATTATTAGTAGTAGTGCCTGGATTATATGGAGCAACTTCAATTGACGTGAACTCGCGATTATTGCAATCGGCGAGAAGTCTTGAGAATAAGGAATATGGGATTAATCAAGTTGAATTTAATCCGTCACTGTTTAATAATTGGTTTGATACATTTGCAATGGCACGAGAATTTATAATCGATAATAGTAAAAACCTTATTGGCATAAAGGATTCTAGTATAATTAATGCTCTGTCACATATAGAATTAGTTAATAAAACTTTGTTTACAAATATAGTAAGAATAATTCGTGAATCTTCCAATTTGGAAGAAATTAAGAATCAAATTAACAGAATTGATAATTTAAGAAATAATTTAACTAAAGAAATTATTAATCTTCGTAAAGGACAGATGACACTTAGTAATAAAAGAGAAGCAACAAATGTCCTTTTTACTCTTGAAGGTATTTTAAATAAAATAATGACTTCTATTGCTAATGCAGCTCGAACAAAACTTAGATTACAATAGATATTTACTAAGATAAATTTAGAATCAATTAGTTTTTTTTTGTAATTGTATATCTATTTTTATTAATAACAAACAAGAAAAAAAACCAATGTGCAGCGCTACATTGGTTTTTTTTCTTGTTTTTATGATTGTTTGGGAATAATACGCAAAAAACTATATGAAAATTGAAAAATCTTTAACAAATATTATTTTTTTATATCTTGCTCATGACTATATAACTTTTTTGTACAACAATAGTGCTCTAAGCCCTTTTGACAAATGCCTAAATAACGAGTATCCTAATAATACAGATAGAAATTTATAGCTTCTCTTTGTCAAAAAAGGATCTTAAATGACATACAAAATGAATCATATGGCGCTATTACAGCTTATAATCATTGCTACATCAACTTTAATAATTACACATAACATTAATGCCCTGCCCAACATACTACAAAAAAGTTCTGCGGCACTAAAAAATACTCAAATAACAATGAAAAAGCGAGTACAATTCACATCAATAATGGCTAAAGCTCTTCATAATCATGCACGTGGCACAAAAAGCGACCATATTGCTATTGAAAAAAAATTAAAAAATATATACAACTCAACATCATGTACACCAGAACAAAGCGCTATAAACCTACATAAAGCACTACAAAGTAATACAATAACTTCCGATAATGAACAGCATTATTTTGGCGCATCAAGTTCAGCTCTTCAAACTGAAGGTGGTCTTGATGAAAATTCTGCAGCAGCACGTTTTTGCAAAGAGATAGCACAACTACCAACAGCTGAAGATGCTATTGATTTTTATAATCGCTACGAAACTATTATTAAACAAATGAAAGACGAACTTAATATTAATGCGTTTCGCATCTCACTTGCATGGAATAGAATTGAGCCACGCTGCGGAGAATTTAACATGCAAGCAATTACATTCTATGGCAATGTTATTAATACACTCCTAGCGCATGATATTACACCCATAGTGGTATTTCATCATTATGATGTACCAACATGGTTTGAAGACCTGAAAGGATTTGAGTTACAAGAAAATGGTATATTATTTAAACGATTTTGCACTACTGTTTATAAAGAATTAGCTGTTGAACTTGGTAATTGTCTTCTATCTATGTGTAATGCACCAGAAGGTCCCGCCTTTAAAGGGTATTTCACCGGTGAAGGAACACCAGGCGAAAAAGACAATTTACAAAAAACACATACGGTAATTGCCAATATGTACTACGAACTTGTCGATACTGCTTTAGAAATTCAAAAAATATATATTGCGTTAAAAAAGGAAAATCAATTAATAAAACAACCTTCAATTGGAACGCAAATCAACGTCGTATTATGTGATCCTCATCATAACAGTCAACAAAATTGGAGAAGTAGATTAAAAACTTCATTAGGTTGCGCAATGGCATCATACATACAATCAGGTGGAACCTTTAATTTTTTGATCAATGGTGAATATTGTATGTATACCCCTAATGCTAAATTCATGAAACAAGCAAAAGGAGTTAATGTATATCGCTATCATCCAGATGCATATAAAGCATTTGATTGGATTGGTGTGAATATCTATTCTAATAGATTCTTAAATGGCTTTGAGCAAGTTACTGGTAACAAACTCATCGAAGAAGATCAAGAACGCTACACGGATAATCCAAATTATCGCAATTACCCTGAAGGAATTTATCGCGCAGTACAAATGATAGCAGAAAATATCACTATACCTCTTGGTAAACGCAAAAATAAAGATGGTAAACCATTACCTATTATCATCACTGAGAATGGCATTGCTACCAAAGATAACGTTAAACGTACACGATACTTCCAACGTGCGATTGCGACCATTACACAATTAATAATCGATGGATATTATGTCACTGGCTATTTACCATGGGCTGCCCATGATAATTATGAATGGCCAACCCAAGAAAACCCTGAAGGTTTTGGTTCAAAATGTTATGGTTTTTTTGCCGTAAATTTTGATAAAAAATCACCAGATTATCTCAAAATAACCCTAAAAGAAGGCTCTCATTATTATGCCAACTTTGTTAAGTCATTTCTAAATTATCAAAAACCATCTATGTGCTGACAAAACACAATTTAAAAAAAAGCAAATAATTCAATCGGCATTAGTTATGCTTAAGCATTGATAAAAATTTATTATAGATGAAAGATATATTATTCATTGATCTTTTAATCGATAAAAATAAAGGAAAACGATTAATAGTAACACCACAAATAAAACAGTCAACAAGTGAATTGTTCAATAATTAGGAAACAATCAATGATAATTAGTAGCCCAGTAAACAATAAAAATAAATCAAAAAAAATATACATTTATAGTTAAGTTAAAAAAAATTACTCTATCATTGTACTTATTCTCTACTAACAGCTTCGGCAATATACGCCAATCGATGAGAAGATTCCCAGGCTCGTAAAAAATATACTAATGGATAGCGTTTAAAAACCATATCATCATTATTCGCTGCAGGATCATGACATAATAGTTCCTGTGTACGTTGATCCCATCCAACAACCACGAGTAAATGTCCATGAGGAAATGATTTTAAGGCACCTGGCAAATTGCCACGAACACTAACAATAATGGGAATTCCTTTTAATAAATATGCATGTAAATCAAGAAATGAATTCATACGCTTAACAAAAAAACACATTTTTCCGCCAACCTGCTCAAATGCATGTGCTGTGTTACACCCCCAACTACCATATATATCAAGTCCTTTATCAAAAACTCCTGCAGCAAAATCAAGCGGATCGAGCCTTTTTTTTGTAATATAGTTAGTAACCATGGAACATGATACAGGTGAACATATACGAGATTTATCAACATGATCAAGTGCAAATTGTGCGACTTCTGGAACATTTAAAATATGAATAGAAGGTAAATTTTTAAAAAGAACATTATCGTATATTTCTGGTTTAAAATTATTAAAATCAGAAATTGTTACGGTAAAATTACGGATTAATGATAATGATACTGATTTTTGCGACTCAACTTTTATACGAAAAGCATCAGAAACTTTTTTATCGTCTATTTCAAGTCGAACATGAAAATAAGAAGAAAAACCATCGCTTTTACTGAAGTATGATTGTTGCATATTATCCCCCCAATCTACCATGTGATGCCATGAACCCCATTTTTTTGTTATAGCATCACGAACTTGCACGTAAAAAGAAAAATAATCTTTTTTTGGTCGAAAAGCATTCCATGAAAAAATTAATTGTGTAAATGGTGGCACATTTTCTTGCGTGAAAGATATAATTTTTTTATAAGTATTTGCTATAGATAAACTTTCTGAAAAATATTTAGAGTATGTCCATGTCCAATGATGAATAGGATTGCCGTCACCACCATATGATAGCGAAAATGCTATGCATAGTAACGCCATTATCATTCTTATCACTATTGCCCCTTGTATTATCTATAACTCATCTCAACATAATTACACACCAAGAGTAACATTTGAATAAATTAATTATCAATATTTCTAAATGAAATTAAAAAAACAGTTAATAAATAATGGCAAAAAATGTACTTAATGATATACGCTACGTTATGGTTATCGTATAAAGGAAAAAAATGAAACATATATACCATTACATTATTTTGGCTTGTTTATCCTGTTCATACATGAGCAATAAAAATTTATTTTCGGGGCAAAAGGCAATTATAAACGTTCCAATTGTCGATTTAGTCGGACAACCGATAACAACAATTTTTTCTGATGAACATCCAGAAAGCGCTTATAATGCATTAACATTTTGCAGTGCACAAACGAACTCTCTCTCATGCCCACGATTGCATCAATTATTGTATAACGATACAGTTAATGTAATAAAAACAACTGAAAATGAGGCTCTTGTCAGTATTATGCATTCATACTATCTTACTCCTTCCTCATCACTACCTCAAACTAACTACTGGCTCCTTAAAAAAAAAATTACTTTGTATGATAAGCTTATATTACACAACATCCCTACATCACATATTCCCGATCCAATAGATTTTTCAGATAAAGATGGTAATGTATTTACACATACTAATATTATAACATTAACAAAACCTCATTATGATCCTAACTTAAAACTAACATTCTCAGTAGGAACGCGATTTACCCGCGCACTATCAACGGCAACAGAAAAGCGAACTACTACAATTGACGCTTTTGCGATTGATTACACAGGAATGAAAGAGGTTTTAATAAAAATACCTAGTAATAAATGTAAAATTATCAATACAACACAATCTATTCAAGATCGCATAGCTGATTACGTTAATTTACTTAGACAATGGACTACTATAAAAGATGGATGTATTCCTTATACATGGGGAGGAACAAGTTTTGCACATACAACGCGTAAAACATTTAAAGAGATAATAAAAAAAACAAACAATGGAGACATAATCTCATATGCCTATGAAAATGATATTAGTTCGCCAAAAAGTGGTTTTGATTGCTCAGGGGTTATTATACGTGCAACACAGATATGCGGTATTCCCTATTTTTGTAAAAATACAACAACAATCCCAAAATGTCTTACATTATTAGATGCTAATCAGTCTTTATCTGAGGGAGATCTAATTTTAATTCGTGGACATGTTATGGTGGTGTCCGACATTGCCAAAAATTTACTAATTGAAGCTCGTTCTTATGCACATGGTTATGGCAAATTGCATGAAATAGCTATTAACAAAGTTTTTGAAGGAATAGAAACATATACAGATTTAATTAATGCTTATCACAACAAAACAGTCATAAAACGAAAAGATAAACAAGGAAAAATACGTGATACCTTTTCAAATTTACAACTGTTTTCAATGTCAAGCGTCTGGAATAAAAAGGAATCTTAAACTTCTATATTAGACGCATTATGGCTTTGAGGAATATCTAAATTTATACTAGGTCTATTAGGTATGATATTCTGTTTTTTTGTTGTATTATAACGTGGTTCAAATTTTAAAATACCTGCAACAAGGGTAACGGCTCCGCCTAAAAAATAGCTTCTACTTGATAATATCCTTAAGCATCTGATATTAGATAATCCTGCACCAAAAAAACCTGCGCTTATAAGTTGAGTAGAATGAGAACAATTATTCTCAATTTTACCTGCAACATTTACCGTAGTCGATTGAACGACCACAGAAGCATCTTTCATAAAATTGATTATCTTTTCTTTTGGTAATGTATCAAGATAATCTAAAATCAATTTTTTAGTATTATTATAGCTTAATTCTGATATAGTATCCTGAGAAAGTTTTTCTCTATCTATAAACTCTACGTTACCTTCACTTGTTTTTTGTTCTGACTGAATCATACCAATTGAAAAATTAATTGATAAAAACATAATGCTTGCCGAGAATCTATTTAACTTAAACATTTATAAACCTTCATATGTGAGTTTAGGATCTTAATTATGCATTACAATTTTATCAAACGAATTGCAGTCTGTCAAATTAGTTTATTTGATATGAATTTTAAGCTATATATTAAAAATTTAATATTCAACACTTTAGAAATTTGTTGACCTATCTAACGAACAAAAATAATAATTTCCATCCTTTTACATCATAATAAGAAGGTTACAACAATAGACTCCTCGCCAAATATTAACCCATAATAAAAAACCTCTCCAATAGCTCTTATGAGTGATTTATTTTTTTTACTTTTTGTATCATAAATTATAGGTATAGAAAATTCTTTTCCATTGGGTTTACTAATTAGCAATGATTTTCTAATTTGTTACAGCATACACCGCATCATATGGCAACTTTCCTATTTGGAACATAGATTAAAATATATAAAACCATAAAAATAAAACAAAATAGTCCATTTTTGACCATTTTACTCAAAAATGTTATATTAAATATAATAAAAAAAATACAAGACATAGCACTCAAATACAGAGGTTTTGCAATGCATTACTCAATTTTCAGAAGAATTCGAGATATTTTTTTTCTCTATATACTGATATTTCTTGTAAAAATCGCTTTTGATCGCACTGTTACATACATAGAAATGCATTCGCAATCAATTATTCATGAGCTTGATCGTAGTTTTATTGATCAAGTTTACACCGCACAACGACAATTGCATATCCTACAAGAACATCCTCTTTATATGGATGCGCACGCCATAACTATGGCTGAAATAGGATCAGAATTAACAATGATCGAAGAAAAATATAAAAAAAATTCACTGGGGCTTGCCTTTCTCGGCCCTATTGGTTCAACAGCTATTGTAACAAAAGAAGAAGAATTACAAAAAAAATTATTACTATCAATTAATGATTTAGGTGAAATTCTTAATAGTATACACAATAAACAAGAAAGATTTTCACCTGCTCAAACAATTGAAAATGGACTTGACAGTAATAAACAATTATTACAAACCTTAGGAAATGTTTAAAAACCCGATAAAAAAATACCGATTAAAATATATTGTTAGTTTTTTCGTATGAAATAAGCTAAGAATTCTTTATTTCCCTTTGTGCCAACAATCGGTGAATCTATTACACCAATACATTCAAAACTATAATGCACAATACCCTTAACTACCGTATCTACGATAATTTTACGTATGTTATCATCTCTGACAATACCACCACTACCAATTTCGTGTTTGCTAGCTTCAAATTGTGGTTTGATTAACACAACCAATTTTCCATTGTTTTTTAGAATTTTACCAACGGTTGACATGACCTTTAAAACAGAAATAAATGATAAATCAAGCGTAATTAAATCCACCAATTCACCAACAGATTCTAATATTCTCACATTTGTTTTTTCTAATAAAACTAGGCGCTCATCTTTGCGTATTTTATCATGAACATCGCCATATCCTACATCAACACCAAATACCTTTTTTGCTCCACGCTGTAATAAACAGTCAGTAAATCCACCGGTTGAAATACCCGCATCCATTACTATTAAGCCTGTTACATCTATATTAAAATAATCGAGAGCTTTTTCTAATTTTAAACCAGCACGGCTTACAAATTGTGGCTCTTGAATAGTGTGAGAAATTTTTGCATCATCAGCAACCTGCATTCCTGGTTTTGTACAGCGTACATCATCAACGAAAACTTTTCCTTGCATGATCCAGCTTTGAATATGGCGCTCATCATACTCTGGTAATAATTCCTGTAATTTGACATCAAGTCGTTTTTTTATTTTAGCCATGCTTGCATTTCTATTTTAACAATATTCACAATTCTCGATGATGTAACTATTCATACACGTATTCTACGGTATAATATCAAAATTAACAAACAGATTAGTCGCTACAAAAATAACTGATACACACGGTCTAATGAGCAATAATGAATAATTATAATATAAATCAATATGAATTTCATGAAGAATATAACTATGTAATTTAACTTAAAAAAAGGTTGTTTTTAAGATGCCTTAATATAACCATAAATATTTTATATATTAATAGCTTCTTTGCGTCAATCTCTCACTATATTTGCATCTATTTGTTTTATTAATGCATTTGCCTGCTGTAACCATTGCTGCGCTATTTCTTTTGGTATTACCTTTATAACATAAGGCTTATAATTTTTAATCCATTCATTATATGAAATAGAAGATAACTCTTTAGGGGTATCATAAAAAAAAGGATAAAGAGGAGTAATTTCAAAAATAATTAATCCATTTTTATCATTATATAGCCATGTTACACATTCCTTAAAAGCCCATAAATGATATATTGTTCCTATCCATACATTATTTTCTTCTACATTTTTATCTAAAAAAGGATTAGTAATTATAAAATCATCTTTTAACCAAAGAGAATAATTATACTGATTATATACAAAACCAATATCTTCTTTTATAGATTCAGGTAAAAGCAATTTTTTATTTAACGATTTCTGTAATAAAATACCTAAAATATAAATAGCATCACGAATTGAACCGTCATTTAATATAATTTTATAATAATCTTGTATAAATGTAATTAATCCATCATCACAACAATCAATTTCATGCAACAAGCCTTGAAACGTAAGACGTATTTTTTCTTTGTGATTAAGTAAGAAAACTATTTCATTATTGTCCATTTTTTTTAATCCTTTATATATTTTTAGCAATAACTTTACCTGATCTATTAACTAATCCATTATTTATAAAGGCATTTCTAATCAATTGTGTAGCAGACCCTTTATTGCATAATTCTCCCCAGGTTTTGATGATATAACCATGAAATTTTCGTGGAGCAGTTTGTTTTAATATAACAAACATGCCGTCTTCTATGCTAATTCGATGTACAGAATCTCCCACTGAAAATGAATTATCTAAACACCATTGTCCATCTTTAGGACAAACATTTTTACATCCATTACTATTTTTATGATGATATTTAGCATTTTCGTAAATGCCATTCGGATGTTCTTCCTTATCATCTTCATGCTTTGGCGGCTTTCCTCCACAATTACATGCATTGGCTATGCGATCTTGCAGAGGATATCTATTATACTGTTTATTTTTTTGAAGTTTTTTTATGTGCACAATAACATCCAAGACCAACAAAACCAAATGCTATAATTTCTCCAACTATTACAGCAGCTCCTGCCGGAGGACATATAAACGAAAGTACTGCAACAACAGCGGTTGTTGAACTGACTGGTTCTATATTATGTGCAATAATTCCTGCATGACCAACATAAAATAAATGACTTTTTTCTACCGACAATGCATACATTTCTTGCTGTTGATACACAATTTCAATCATATCAATACAAACAACGTTGCCATCACCACATAAAAGTTTATCTGATACAATTAATTCATCAGCACAAATCCATCTGTTTTTATCAGCTAGATAAAATTTTTGATCTGATGCAGAACATATACAGTCATTAGTAACAATTATTTTTATAAAACGATCTACATTACAGTGATGTATTTCTGTAACGATGCCTCCAAATGATATCGTACATTCCGTACATTCCAACATTATCACCAATTACAATACATTTGACAGGAACTATGCCGTTTTGAGTATATACCAATGTATCTGCAGCAAACCCTTCTGATTGCGCTAGCGATATGCACAGCAATACGCCAAGGATACAGATAAAAATTGATAATTTTTGTTTCATACCAACTCTACTGAATAAGATATAGTTATTATATTTATACAATAACTATATCTTATTTTTTTAATAGCTTAAAAAATTGGCTTTCCATTTTCAAACATCTTTAATTTCAATAGTAGGATCATTCAATAAATCTAAGAGCGATTCTTTAGCAAAATTAATTTTTTTAAATTCCCAGGAAAGAAAATCGTGAATTGATAATGTCACAAACGTACTAACAACACCTAGAAATAGAACTAAACTTAAAATGTTATTAGTTGTTATTATATATAAAAGAGGAGATGAAATTACTGAAAGAAAAAAGCTGACGGAACCGAAAGCAATAGTCACTTCTAATAACCTATAGATAGTCTTTATATAATTATAATCATAATAGATTGTCATTCCAGGAAGAATAAAAAATAAAGGAAATAATGGTACTAATCTCCTTGATAATTCACTGTAACTTCCACAATATTCACTTACAAAAGTAGGCCTCATGAGCGGTCCTGTGTGCTTTATAAAGTTTAATTGTTCCACAATATCTAAAACACGATTAGTTTCTGCTACACTACTCATTAAACGATTATTTCTCTCTTGAATAAGGTTAGATATATCATCCCATACAGGATTAACACAATACTTAAAATAAAGAAATAGCCCAGCAATTGATAAAATATAGGGAGAATTTGAAACAACCACTTTTTTAATTATATGTTCACAAAAATTAAATACAGAAATTTTTCTTCGTTTAAAATATGATATACGATAATTACGATCTGCTCCTCCATTACCACATATAAAACAAAGATATGGTTGTATTTTATTTTTTATTTCCGGGGGAAGCGAGTCAAATATATGAAGTTGTTTTTTACTAAAAATTATTTCTTGAAGATTTTGTTGAATGAGATTTTTTTGTTCAGAGTTAAGTAGCAGTTTCTCTCGCACAGTAAGCGTATAACCTGTATGACACTCCCACCAATTAATCCTATAATTTTTTAAAATATCTACTTTCTCTGCGATATTTAAAAATATATCTTGTATAGTTTTTTCTTCTATAAGCTTTGGAAGATTGGATGCTTCTTTATACTGACCAGTAAAATCTTCACTAATCAATCGGCACTGAAGCTCTTTTGGTAAATGTAATAATCCAAAAGCAAGTTGTAATGGTAAGAAAGGAAATTCAGGATTATGTTTAAGATGATTAATTTTATCCCAAACCATTTTTTGAGTAAACGGCTTTAATGCCTTAAATTTGGTCTGTGCTGTTGATAATTTTAATGATAATAATTCATTAAGAAAAACGTTTACATCTTTTTTATGTTGTAAAAATTCTTGTTCTAGTTCTGGCGTAAATGTAAACAATTCCATAGGTAAAATAAGGCTGTGTAACAACAGTGTATTAATGAAAAAACAAAAAGATATTATGCGTGCAATTTTATACTGATACATGGTATTAATGAACGAAATTATAAAAATTTAAAAATATATATTTTATTAGAACATGAAATGGTTTTTATATTGACTTTGACTAACTAATCACTAATGTTAATTATAGAATATAAGCATTATAAGTACAATAAATAATATAAATTTGGGAAATAAACTATATGCGCTATTTCAACACGGCAGGGCCGATCAATCCAAAAGATCATTATTA